>NZ_JASCRU010000036.1:0-21889 GCF_030010285.1 Flavobacterium sp. XS2P24 | reverse complement strand
ATGTCATTCTCTTTAGCGATGACACTTAGTGATTGACGATTTTTTAAAACTTCATTTACACAGCGAAGTTTAAATTCATAATTGTAACTGACTTTTCTTTCCATAAAAATACCCCCAGATAATGTCTAATTATTTGGGGGCAGTTCATAACGAGACGGGTTTTTTATTGACCAATAATATTTAAATAGCGTTCTAAGCTTTCTTTTTCCATTTGCGCAATGAACAATAAAAAATCTTCTTTATTATTTTTAGTTTGAGCTGTTTCCAATGCTTGGTAATATTGCATTCTACTATCATAATCACCTTTTATATTAGCAATAATGTAGCCATGCTGTAATAAAACCAAGTTCATAACCAAACGCGAAGTTCTGCCATTTCCATCAATAAATGGATGGATCGTGACTAATCGTTCGTGTATTTCAGCAGCCAAAACTATAGGATGAAGGATTGATTTATTGCTTTCATACCAAATAAAAAAATCTTCCATTTCTTTGGCAACCAGAAACGGTTGCGGTGGCATATGGCTGCTTCCTTGAATCATCACCTGCACTTTTCTATACCGACCTGCATCTTCAGGATGAATCCCTCTCAAAATAAGATTATGAATGGATAATATTTCACGTTCATTTATGGAACTATTTCTTTGCATTAAATCTTTGATGTAGGCAATCGCTTCTTGATGATTTATTACTTCAAGGTGTTCCCGCATACTTTTCCCAGAAATAGTTAAACCTTCATTGATAACCAAATCTGTTTCACGCAACGTCATGGTATTTCCTTCGATACGGTTACTTTCAAAAGTATATTCTAACTCTAAAGCTTGTGCAATACGATAACTGTCAAATTGACGAAATCCATCTAGTTTTATCTTCAGAGTATCTATTTCATCTAAAATTTTCTGAAGTGTAGTAGATAATTTTTTCTTGGAAGGTTTACTTTGATATCTAATTTCTTCTTCTGCAACCAATAATGCTTTTAATGCAAATTCGTCTTCGCCAATTTCATAGAGAATTTTTTCTTTAAGCCAAATGACCATTATTGTTTCTAAATCTATCTCCAGCAATGATGCTAGTTTTACAACTTGTTCTCTAGTAGGTTTTCTGGTCCCGCTTTCAAATTTACTTATTAAGGCTTGGTCAATTCCTAAAAGTTGAGCCACTTCTCTGGTTTTGAGTCCTTTTTGTTCTCTTGCGTTTTTGAGTAGTGTTTTCATTTCTTAAAAATGTTTTTTATTGTCTTGACAAATTTAGTCATTTTTAAAAGAAAAAATATTTTATTTTAATATTTTTTTAATTTAAAATGATTTTTTGATTCTGTCTAGATCGCGTTTGGTATCTTGTTCTTTAAGAGATTCACGCTTGTCATAGGTTTTTTTCCCTTTACAAAGACCGATTTGTAGTTTAGCCATTCCTTTTTCATTGGTAAACAATTTCAAAGGAATTATTGTTAATCCTTTTGCTTGAACGCTTCTTGCTAAGCTTTTTAGCTCTCTTTTATTTAAAAGTAATTTACGTTCACTTCTGGCTTTGTGGTTAAACTGATTACCAAAAGTATACTCTTCAATGTAAGTATTTATCGCAAAAAGTTCATTATTGCTAAATTCACAAAAACTCTCAGTAATATTTGCTTTACCTAATCGAATGGATTTGATTTCAGTTCCGGCTAAAACAATTCCAGCAGTGAAAGTTTCGATTATTTCATAGTCAAATCGGGCTCTTTTGTTTAATATGTTTATTGTTTTTAGCATAGTGCAAATGTAGCAAAAATTAAAGGTTTAGCAATAACTTATGGCAATTTCAGAAGTTGGTGAGTAATTGTATCACCATTTACAGTTACTATATAAAGATTACCAAAACGTGTATCCTCTATATCTGCATATATCTTTTGATTAATAATTTGATTAACAAAATTAGGTGTGGTGTTACTATGGCCTACAATCAAAACTTTTTTGCCGAGCGTTTCTTTTTTGAATGAATCTATGGCTGTAGTTTTAGGATTGTACAGTTTAATTTGAATCTTCTTAGTTGTTGCGGTAGGACTTGCAGTTTGTATTGTTCTTTTATAATCCGTTGAGTAGATTTCATCAAAACCAACTTCTGAGAATATTTTATTCCAAAGATTAGCTCTTTCAAGACCAATTTCTGATAAATCAGGATTTTGAGAATTATCAACTTTTTCAGCGTGGCGTATGAAGTAATAAGTAGTTGTGCTTTGTTGTCCATAACTAATCTGCAAAACAAATAGAGCGATTATTAATAGATACTTTTTCATATGAATAAATTTAAAAATTAGTATTTACCTATTTTATATATTTGCAAAATGGAAAACTCAAAATCGAAAGACCCACTTCACGGAATTACGCTTCAAAAAATCGTTGAACAATTAGTTGATTATTATGGGTTCGATACTCTTGGAGAATTAATAAAAATTAAATGTTTTACAGATAATCCAAGTGTAAAATCCAGTTTGACTTTTTTGAGAAAAACGGATTGGGCAAGAAAACAAGTAGAAGATTTATATATAAAATCAGTAGCTAAATTCCCCAAATAAATCTAGTTTAATTTATAGGAAACCATTACACCTCCTCTATAAGGAAACCACTCGCCACTTTTGTTGTAATCTTTAGCTCCATCATAACGTTCACCAGTACTTATTAAGTAGCCTTTGTAAAAACCTTGATACCAACCGCCACCTAGATAACAATCAATCATAAATTTATCATTGATTTTTACTTGATATCCAATAGTTGAACCTATGAAATATCCAAAACCTTTCTCATACATATCAGTGTTTATATAATTCCATTTTTGAAAATTAAAAATACTCGCCCCTATATGTGCACCTGCATAAAAACCATTGTATTTTTCTTTAAAATGATATCTGTATTCTGGTGTGAAAGTATAAAATTCTCTAGGTTTACCATTTACTGATTCCCAGAAAGAAGCTAAAACATCAAATTGTAATGTAGATTTTTCTCCAATACTGGTTTCAATCCCAACATTTGGAATTGTCAATAAAGTAGTAAAAGCATTTGCTTTTATGTAAGTTTGACTTTGTGATAAAAACGAAAAGAACAGAAATGTGGCAATAAATAATTTTTTCATAAATGGTGGTTTCTACTTTTTTTGGTCAAAAATTGACTTAAAACAGCGGCAAATATAGCCATTAATGTTTGATTGCCTTTCATGTTTAAAGTAAATATTGTCAGTTTAAACGTATTTTAACATTATAAAAAAAGACGTCATTAAAGACTATTTGTTTAAAATCGAATAAATAACGGTATCCAAAAATCGTCCTTCAAAAAATTCATTTTCTTTTAAATGTGCTTCTTTAACAAAGCCATTTTTTTCTAAAACTTTTGCAGATCCATGATTTTCAGGAGCTATAATTGCTTCAATAGAATGCAACTTCATTATTTTAAAACCATAATTTACCGCTTCGCTCACCGCTTCTGAAATAATTCCTTTTCCATTGTATTCTGGAAGTAACATATAGCCAATTTCGGCTCGATAATGTTCTGGTTTTATTCTGTAATGACCAATTATTCCAATTAATTTTGGATTGTCTTTCAACGTAATCGCCCAATTTATACCTTCATTAGCTTCTATTTTAGTATCAATCATTGCAATATGTTCCAAGGCATCTTCATCAGTTTTCACTAAAGGTCTTGGAATATATTTCATCGTTTCGGGATTAGATCGCAATGCGAAAATCTCCTTTACATCATTAGAATCCACTCTTCTTAAAAGCAAACGTTCCGTTTCTAAATTTGGAAATGGACTGAAATTTATAGTTAACATATTTTATTTTTTTAATTAAAGGATTTCGATACTGAATTTTGAATGGAAAGTTTCGTCGGCTTTTAAAATTTGAATACCTTCTTTCTCTAATAGATTTCCGGAATTCTCATTGGTATCCGAATAACCAAACCAAGGCTCGATACAAAGAAAGGGCGCGTTCATTTTGGTCCAAATTCCTAAACTTGGAAAATCTTTAAAATGTACTCTCAAAATTGGATTTTCATTTTCTAAAATCGTCAATGAATCAGATTGTAATGTTTTGAAAATTAAAGCGTCGTTTTCGAATAAGTCATACGTTAGCGGAATCTGTTTATTATGTACTTCTAATTGCTTCGTATTATTTGAAATTAAATCATCCTCCAAAAGATAATATTCTAGCGGTTCTTCTTTTTCAAAAGCAATAGCATAATTTTCGAATTGATTTGGTAAAGCAAAAGCGGGATGCGCTCCAATAGCAAATGGCATCGTAGATTTCCCTTTGTTAATGACTTTATATGCAATGAATAAATTGTTTTTGTCTAATGTGTAAATCAGTTGTAATTCAAATTCAAAAGGATATACTTTTAAGGTCTCGTCAGAAGATTGTATGGAGAAAGTAGCACTATTCTCTGTTGCATCAATTAATTCAAATTCCATATCTCTGGCAAATCCATGTCGCGATAAATGATATTCCATTCTATTATGATGAAAGGAATTGTTTTTTAAAGTTCCAACAATTGGAAACAAAATAGGAGAGTGCTTGCCCCAAAAATCAGGATTTCCTTCCCAAATGTATTCTTTATTCAGATTTGTTTTTAAGGAAATTAATTCGGCACCGAAATGTTTGATTTCAGCGGTTAGAACGGAGTTTTTTATTATAGTAGTCAAAATTGTTCTTCGTTAATTAAAAAATTGATTTTGTATGGTAAATATATTTTATAATTTTTAATTCTGATGACGTTTAAGCTGGATTTTATTTATTTAAAATGGAATCTATCCTTTTAAAATAGTTTAAAATCCTCTTTTTTTTCATTAATTTGTGATATAAACTATAAGAAAAATGAAAAACAGTCGCTTCAGAGTCATGCTACATTTGGCTTTATTATTAGGAGTTACGTCTACTTGGGCGCAACAAACCCCTGTAAATGTATCAAGTAACCCAATCTCAAAGTATGATTATCATGATGCTTTTGCTCCATTTTTTTATTCAAAGAATGGAACAAGCACACGTTCAGCTAGTGGTCAGCCAGGAGCTGAATATTGGCAAAACAGTGCTGATTATAAATTAACGGCAAAATTGGATGAGAAAAACAATGAAATTTCCGGAACAGGAATCATCACGTATACGAACAACAGTCCTGATAAATTGGCTTTTGTTTGGATGAACTTAGACCAGAATTTGTTCAAAGCAGATTCCCGTGGAAATGCAGTTGTGCCTTTGACTGGTAGTCGAAATGGGGCTCAAGGCCAAATTTTTGATGGCGGTCATAAAATAAAATCGGTGAAAGTTATCACTACTGTAAAAGGTGTAGCTACTGAAAAAGAAGCAAAATATGTAATTACGGATACTAGAATGCAGGTTTTTCTTCCGCAGGGATTAAATGCTAAAGGCGGTTCCGTTAAAATTAAAATGGACTTTTCTTTTATAGCTCCTTTTGAAGGTTCGGACAGAATGGGAGTATTGGAAACTAAAAACGGAAAAATTTTCACCATAGCGCAGTGGTATCCGCGTATGTGTGTGTATGATGATGTAAGAGGTTGGAATACTAATCCGTATTTAGGAGCTTCTGAATTTTACTTGGAATACGGCGATTTTGATGTGAGTATTACAGCACCATCCAATCATATTGTGGTAGCTTCTGGTGAATTACTAAATCCTACAGCGGTTTATTCTACTGTAGAACAAACCAGATTGGCACAAGCTAAACAAAGTGATAAAACGGTTTTTATCCGTACTGCTACCGAAGTTGAAAATTCATCAAAAACAGTTGCTACAGCTACTAAAACTTGGAATTATAAAATCAAAAATGCCCGAGATTTTTCTTGGTCTTCTTCTGCGGCATTTATTTTAGACGCAGCAAAAATCAATTTACCAAGCGGAAAGAAATCATTGGCTATCTCAGTTTATCCTGTAGAAAGTGCAGGTGATGCCGCTTGGGGACGTTCCACAGAATATACAAAAGCTTCTATTGAAAATTATTCTAAAAGATGGTTGGAATATCCGTATCCAGCGGCTACAAATGTTGCCGGAAACGAAGGCGGAATGGAATATCCAGGAATTGTTTTTTGTAGCTGGGAATCCAAAGGAGAAGATTTATGGGGCGTTACAGATCATGAATTTGGACACATTTGGTTTCCTATGATTGTTGGTTCAAACGAAAGAATGTTTGCTTGGATGGATGAAGGTTTTAATACTTTTATTAATTCATTGAGTTCAGTAGATTTTAATAATGGCGAGTACAAAGATAAGCCGGTTGATATGCATCAAAGAGCGGAAGTGTATACAAGTCCGAATCTTGAAACCATAATGAGTTCTCCGGACAACATGAAAGAAGCTAATATTGGTCTTTTGGCGTATTCAAAACCAAGTTCAGGATTAGTGATTTTGCGTGAACAAGTTCTTGGACCGGAGCGTTTTGATTTAGCTTTAAAGACTTATGTAGAGCGTTGGGCATACAAACATCCGCAACCGGACGATTTCTTTAGAACAATCGAAAATGTTGCAGGAGAAGATTTGAGTTGGTTTTGGAGAGGTTGGTTCCAATACAATTGGCGATTAGACCAAGGAATTAATTCGATAAAATATGTGAAAAACGATCCTAAACAAGGAGTTGTGATTTCGATTGAAAACTTCGAAAAAATGGCTATGCCGGTAAGTTTAGACGTAAAAACGAAAAGCGGGCAACTAACACGTGTTAAATTGCCGGTTGAAGTTTGGCAAAGAAACAAAGCGTGGTCTTTCAAACACAATTCGACAGAAGAAATTGAAAGCATCACACTGGATCCAGATCATGTTTTACCAGATACAAATACAGCAAACAACTCTTGGACAGCAAGCAAAGGTTTGATTGAAAAAGATGTTATTCTGGATGGTTATTTAGGAACGTATTCAACTAAAATGGCGCCGCTAAAAATTACTTTTTCAGAGAAAAACGGGGTACTAAATGTTTTGATAACTAATTATCCAAGTTTCACAGTGGAACCAACTGGAAAAAACAGTTTCGAATCGAAACAAGCAGGACTTAAATTTGAATTTAATGACAGCCTAAACGGATTTGATATGTTGATACCTGAAGGACAAAAAATACCATTTACCAAAGACAAATAGTATTTTGGTTTAATCAAATAAAAAAGACTTGTAGCCAACTAAAGCTACAAGTCTTTTTTTATTTACTCTATTTTTCTATTCTAAATCTACTCTGGAATTTGCTGGCTCAGGCAATGTAATGTTCCAAAACCCCAAATATAATCAGTAGCACTAATCCCAATGATTTCTCTATCAGGAAAACATTCTGAAAGTATGTTTAAGGCTACTCTGTCGTTACTGTCATTAAAAGTAGGGACCAAAACACAATTGTTCAAAATCAAGAAATTGGCATAACTCGCTGGCAATCGCAAGCCATCAAATTCCAAACGTTTTGGCATTGGTAGAACTACAATTACTGGAGATTTACCATTTTCCAGTTTGGCGTTTTGCAAACGTTTTAAATTGTCTTGTAATGGTTTGTAGTTATTATCCGTTGGATCTGTTTCTACAATAGTCACAATCGTATCTTCGTTTACAAATCGGCATAAATCATCAATGTGTCCGTGTGTATCATCACCTTCTATTCCGTCACCTAACCAAATCACATTCGTAATTCCAAGGTATTCCTTGAAAACAGCTTCGTAGTCTGCTTTGGTGAAATTTGGATTCCGAACTTGAATATCAGGATGCATCAAACATTCTTCCGAAGTCAGTAACGTACCGCGTCCATTGGTGTCAATGGCACCACCTTCTACAATTACCGGTTTTCCTTTGTATAGGACCTGAGTCACAGGAATATTTAGAAATTCGCCCACTTTCGCAGGAACAAACTTGTCCAACTGAATGTTTTTATATTTTGCCCATCCATTAAAATTAAAGTTTAACGCTTCTCTTTCGGTTCCGTTTTTAACGATTATCGGACCGGAATCACGCATCCAACTTCTATTGGTTTTATGAATGATATAGGAAACATTTGTTAGCACAACATGTGCTGTTTCCAGCATCGTATTGACTTTATCTTTTTGGTTATCATCGGCAACAACTAAAAAGACTTGTTCGAAAGTAGCCACTTTTTTAATGAACTCCACAAAAGCCCATTGAACAGCTTCGTATTTCCCTGGCCAATCCTTACCGTTGTGAGGAAAACACAGTAAAATCCCTTGTTGTTTTTCCCATTCGGCAGGAAATCTTCTATTATTTGTAGTCATACAGCGTTTCTAATTTTAAAGACTGCAAATATAAACATTCAGTAGGATTTTAAAATAGTTAGCAAGCATTCATTTTTGCCAACTCATAAATTTATAAGAATAGTTTTGGTAATGATTATATAATATTTAGTTAATTCTAGTCGGGTTTCAGCTAGTTATTTTTGAAAAAATTTAAAAATTACAGTTATGAAAAAATATGGTCTTACACTACTCGCGGCAATTATGATATTGTCAAGTTGCGAAAATGACTCTAATAAGGAGGATTCTCCAGAGTTGGTTGTAAATGAAAATGCAGCCACTTTCAAAGAAATTGGTTCCATTACGATTGGTGGTGCCGGAGCTGCTGAAATAAGCGCGTATGATGAAGTTTCTAAAAAGTTATTTACCGTAAACAACAGTAATACAAATAGGATAGATGTTATTGATTTGTCTAATCCATCCAGTCCAGTTTTTCTAACAAGTATTGATTTAACCCCATTTAATGGAGCTTCAAACAGTGTTGCTACCTATAATGGAAAGTTAGCAGTGGCATTAGAAGCAAAACCAAATAAGCAAGATGCAGGAAAAGTGGTTGTTTTTGATACCGCTAATTACACTGTAATCAAAGAAATTACGGTTGGTGCTTTGCCGGACATGATTACATTTTCTCCTGACGGGAATTATATCATGACTGCTAATGAAGGAGAGCCAAATGATACGTATTCTATAGATCCGGATGGTTCTGTTTCTATTATTGCGGTCAACAATAATTATGCGGTGACGACTTTAAATTTCGGAAGTTTTAGCAGTCAATTGGGTACACTGAAAACAAAAGGATTCAGAATTGCAAGTCCAACAAATAATTTCACTTCTGATATTGAACCGGAATACATCACGATTTCTGCTGATTCAAAAACGGCTTGGGTTACTTTACAGGAGAATAACGGAGTGGCTAAAATTGATTTGGCAACTAAAACAATCACGAATGTATTTCCATTAGGCTACAAAGATTACAATCTTGCCGAAAATGCTATAGATATCAGCGATAAAGATGGTAGCGTTTTGATGGGTACTTGGAAAGCGAAAGGAATGTTTCAACCGGATGCTATCAGTAGTTTTGAAATCAATAAAATCCCTTATTTCGTTACCGCAAATGAAGGAGATGCCAGAGAATATTCTGCTTTTGTAGATGTAAAAAGAATCAGCAGTTCGTCTGTTATTTTGGATCCAATTGCATTTCCAAACGCGGCTGCTTTAAAAGTTGAGGCAAGCATGGGAAGATTGAATATCAATACCAAAATGGGTGATACAGACGGCGATGGTGATTTTGACGAATTAGTTTCTTTTGGAGCCCGCTCTTTCTCCATTTGGAATGGAAACACAGGAGAATTGGTATTCGACAGTAAAAATGAATTGGATAAGAAAGCACAAGAATTTGGTGTGTATGATGATGCGAGAAGTGATGATAAATCAGTAGAACCAGAATCAGTTGTGGTTACTAAAATGGGCGATAAAACGATTCTTTTTGTTGGATTGGAAAGAGTGGATGCCGTTATGGTATATGATGTTACCAATCCAGCTGCTCCAAAATTTTTACAGACTTTTAAAACTGGTGATGCTCCAGAAGGTTTACTTTTTATCCCAGCTTCAAAAAGTCCGACTAAAAGAAGTTTAGTCGTGGTAAGTAGTGAAGGGGATGGTGTGGTTAAAATATTCCAACCAGATTTGAATTAGATTTAGAAGTTTACTTTAAATAAAAATCCCTGCTAAGAATTATTTCTCAGCAGGGATTTTTTAATTATATAAAGACAATTTAGTCAATCGCTCTTTTTGTAATATCACCAAAAGCGTCTATTCTTCTGTCTCTAAAAAATGGCCAGTTCTGACGTACATTTTCTTGTAAGTCTAAGTCTACTTCGGCAATCAGGATTTCTTCTTTGTCGTGTGAGGCTTGAGCCAAAATTTCGCCTTGTGGTCCCGCAATAAACGAAGATCCCCAAAACTGAATTCCCGCCGTATCAGGCAAATATTGTTCTAAACCAATTCTGTTTGCTGCCGCAACGTACACGCCATTTGCAACTGCATGACCTTTCATTACACTCATCCAAGCGCCATGTTGGTTTTCACCGTATTGCTCTTTTTCTTGTGGATGCCAACCAATTGCTGTTGGGTAAAACAACACTTCAGCACCTTGTAAAGCCGTCAAACGAGCCGCTTCAGGATACCATTGATCCCAACAAATTAAGGTTCCTATTTTTCCTTTTTTAGTTGGAATTGTTTTGAAACCTAAATCTCCAGGTGTGAAATAGAATTTTTCATAAAAATGAGGATCGTCCGGAATGTGCATTTTACGATACAATCCCGCTTCTGAACCGTCTGTGTCAATGATGTAAGCACTATTGTGGTAGATTCCAGCCATTCTTTTTTCGAAGAAAGGAACAATAATTACCACACCTAATTCTTTTGCCAAAGCGCTAAAAGCAATAAACGAAGTGCTGTATAATGGTTCTGCCAAAGCAAAATTATCTACATCTTCACTTTGACAAAAATAATGACTGCTGTATAATTCCGGCAGCGAAATGACTTCGGCACCAAGGTTGGCGGCATCACGAACCCAACTGATACATTTTTTCAAGTTGTTTTCGGCAATATCATTAAGATTCAATTGAATGACCGCTATTTTGTATTTCTTGTTTGGCATGACTAAAATTTTAGACTGCAAAAATAGTGAATTTTATAAACAGTAGAAAATAGGGGTAATGTGTTTTTTAGAATTTAAATAGTCTTTGGACCTATTATATTTTAAGAACTTGAATGAAGTATGTAGAAGTTATATAATAGGATAGATAATAATTGCCAATACTAGCAATACTTTGTACTGGAGAAAAATTAATATAAAATTGGCATTAAGAAAATCAGGAGGTTTTATTTTTGTATCATGTATTATAGTTAACAAAACAGGTTAAGTTTTTGCTCTGCTACAATAGTGTAATTTATAATTCATTAAATTTTACAATTATGACAGAAGAATTCAAAATCATCGATAAAGAAGACATCGCTCTTCTTAAATTTCCGACAACAGATGTTCTTGACGATGTGGAGGAAATAAAAACTCGGATAAGCGATATCAATAGGGCTTTGTCATTGGGTAATTTAGAACATTCAAAAATTAAAATTTTCTTTGAAGATAGCGAATCCAAAAAAATAGTAGATACTACGGTTTGGGGTGTTACAGACAAAAATGTGATGCTAAAGCAAGGTGTGATGATCCCAATTCACCGAATATATAAATTGTTTTAGTTTATATTCTTTAATTATTTGGAGCGGTTTTTTTTTACAATTAGCTGTATCGCTAAGGGTTGTTTTTTTACGGATTATTTATCCATTTTATTTGCCGAGCCAATTAAGGTAACATCTACAAGTTCCAGAGATTTGACCATATCTTTAACAGTCTCCTTGTATTTCTTAAAATGAGTCGTTTCTATGTGTGATTTGTATGCCGTTGTATCAGCATATATTTCAAGTATTGTGATGTGTGTTGGTTCTGTTTTGTCTGCAACGGCGTAATACGTTAATACACCTGGTTCAAGACGAACTGCAGTAGTCATTTGTTCTTTTAGTGCATTATTATATTTGTCCAATTGCAATGGATCAACTTTAATTTTTGCCAATCTTACCATTTGAATTTTTTCCTGAGCTACAGTATTTGTACTAAAGGAAAGTATAAACAAAGTGACTAAAACAGTCAGTAATTTATGGGTTGGTTTAATTGTTTTCATATTTATTGTGTTGAAGTTTACATTATAATAGTCAAGAGTCCTTTTTGATATTTGTCAATAAGTTGCTTGTTTTTGTTTGTTCATGAGCGGTTTTTAAGTTTTAAATAGTCTGTGGATATTTCTTATTTTAATTTTCTCATGACGACTCCGAAGTCAGGAGACTTTCGAGCGCGGGGGGAATTAACAGCTATTTGTAGTTTTTATGTTTAAAAAGTACATCAGTCCAACCCGCTTTTTTATTTTTATATTTAATGGGATAAATGGCAATTAACACAAATCCATGATTAATAGCAAAATCATATAATGTTGAGAATGAAGGAAGCCCTTTATACATATCGATAAAGGTAACTTCAAAATAAAGTAAACCAATTTTATTCTCTAGCATCGATTTTACAGCTCCCTTAAATACTTCATGTTCATACCCCTAGTGTCAGCGGTGTATTTTGATATATCAATACCAAAATTTCTAACAAATCCTCGGACTTTTCTTTTTAATTTCATTTTTAATTAGTGGTAGTAGTCAAAATTTATTGACTAATTATTATTAATTACAGTTTGCATTTTGTTCACTTGCTTTTCAGTCATTGCACACAACTTGTATATAGTCGCTATAATTTGTTTTTTTTACACTTTAACAAACCTAATAATTTTACTTACAGAAAACTAATTTCCATAAAAAAACCGACTGAAAATCACATCTCAGTCGGTTTGTATTTAAAAATATATATTCAATTTTTACGCCAAAAACGCTTTCAATTCCTCGTACGTTTTAATTTTTGTGCTCACTTTTTCTTTTCCTAAAACACTTTCAATTTGTTTAGGAATCGGTAATTTTACGTTTAATGTTGGCTCAACCGTATCCAAAAACTTAATAGGATGCGCGGTTTCTAAGAAAATACCAATCGCATTTGGGTGGTTTTGTAATTCTTTTTTCAAACCAAGATAACCAACCGCTCCGTGAGGTTCTGCAATGTAACCGTCAGTATTATAAATGGTTTTCATAGCTTCAATAGTTTCGGCATCATTGAAAGTAAACGAAGAAAAGTCTTTTTTGAACTGCTCCAAATCATTGTGGTACATTTCCTGAATTCGGATGAAATTACTTGGATTCCCAACATCCATCGCATTCGAAATCGTCGCTTTGGATGGTTTTGGATCGTAAATTCCATTTTCTAAAAACCTTGGAACTGTATCATTTACATTCGTGGAAGCCACAAAATGTTCAACAGGTAATCCCATTTTTTTGGCAATGATACCCGCACAAATATTCCCAAAATTCCCACTTGGGCAAGAGAAAACTAACGGTTTGTTTTGTTTCTTTAATGCTTTATACGCAAAGAAAAAATAAAACATTTGTGGCAACCAGCGCGCAATATTTATCGAATTTGCCGAAGTCAGATTTTTATGTTTTAAATTTTCGTCCAGAAAAGCTTTTTTCACCATATCCTGACAATCATCAAAAACGCCGTCTACTTCAAGCGCTTTAATATTCTGACCTAAAGTAGTCAATTGTCGTTCCTGAATATCGCTCACTTTTCCG
Organism: Flavobacterium sp. XS2P24; assembly: GCF_030010285.1. Taxonomy (NCBI): domain Bacteria; kingdom Pseudomonadati; phylum Bacteroidota; class Flavobacteriia; order Flavobacteriales; family Flavobacteriaceae; genus Flavobacterium; species Flavobacterium sp. XS2P24. The sequence goes on along the minus strand of NZ_JASCRU010000036.1, from coordinate 8,357 downwards.
GATGGATACAGGATAATTACTTCAACGCCTGTTACACCAAGGAAACCACTGGCCACAGCGCCACCAGTATCACCAGAAGTCGCTACAAGAACCGTATTTTTACTGTCTTTGTTATCTTTATTAAAATACCCTAAACAACGCGACATGAATCGCGCGCCTACGTCCTTGAAAGCCATCGTAGGGCCATGAAACAATTCAAGGGAATAAATACCTTTTTCGACTTCGACCACAGGGAAATCAAAACATAAGGTTTCGGCAATGATTTGTTTTAAAGTGTCTGCGGAAATTTCGTTACCCACAAATTGTTTAATCGCTTGAAAAGCAATTTCTTCATTGCTTAAATTTTCGATAGTATCAAAAAAATCTTGTGGTAATGGTGTAATGCTTTCAGGAAAATACAATCCTTTATCTGTTGCTAATCCTTGTATTACGGCTTCTTGAAAAGAAACTTTGGGTGCGTTATGGTTTAAACTGTAATATTTCATTATGATTTTTGATTGAAGATTAACGATTTTTGATTTTTGATTTTTTTTCGCAACATAAGTTACATCTGAAATGCTACGCCAGTTCACTGACGCTCGGGTCAAAAATCGTTAGTCATAATTCTTAAATTATTTTTATCCCTTCATCATTCACTTTCGAAACGTGAATTTCGTAGGGTAAATTCATGGCGTCGTACACAGCGCTCATGGCTTTGGCGATTTTATTAGCGGTTGCTTCCCCTTTGCTTAAAGCAAAAATAGAAGGACCGGAACCCGAAATCCCGGAACCTAAAGCTCCATTTTCGTACGCTGTTTTTTTGATTAAATCAAATCCCGGAATCAAAACACTTCGCAACGGTTCTACGATTTCATCATGCAACGAACGTCCGATTAAATCGTAATCTTTGGTGTATAATCCGGCAATTAATCCGCCCACATTTCCCCATTGCGTAATAGCACTTTTTAAGGAAACAGTTTGTTTCAATACCGAACGCGCATCCGAAGTTTTCAATTCAATTTGAGGATGAACGACAGTAGCGTACAATTCCGATGGGCTTTCAATTTTAATAATATCCAACGGATTTGAACTTCGCACCAACGTAAATCCACCCAAAAGGGCAGGAGCAACGTTATCAGCATGAGCATTTCCACTGGCTAATTTTTCACCTTGCATGGCAAATAAAACTAATTCTTTGCGTGTAAATGGACGGCCTAATAATTCATTGATTCCAAAAACAGCTCCTGCTGAACTTGCAGCACTGCTTCCAATTCCGCTTCCGGCTTTGATGTGTTTGTAGATTTCGATTTCGAATCCGAATTCGGTTTCAATGGCTTCCAACATCGCCAAAGCCGCAACTCCCGCAACATTTTTTTCGGTTTCCAAAGGCAAGTCGGCGCCCACAATTTTAGTGATGCGAATCCCTTTTATATCTGATTTTCGAATAATCATTTCGTCCCCCGCAGTTTCTAAACACAGTCCAAGGACATCAAATCCACAGGAAAGATTGGCGATTGTAGCGGGGCAAAATATTTTTATTTCATTCATAATTTTTTGTTTCAGGTTTAAAGTTTCAGGTTTAAAGTTGTTGCTAGTTGTAGAACTTGAAACTTTAAACAAAGAAAACTTTAAACTATTTCTTATACGTTTCCAATTCTAATCACATCAGCAAATATTCCTGAAGCGGTAACGGCAGCACCGGCACCGGCTCCTTTTATCAATAAAGGTTGGTCTACATAACGGTCCGTGAAAAACAATACGATATTGTCTTTTCCTTCCAGATTGTAAAAAGGATGGTCTTTCGGGATAAAACGCAACCCAACATTTGCTTTCCCGTTTTCAAATTGCGCTACGTATTTTAATCGGGAATCTTTGCTCAACGCTTCTTTATAAATAGTTTCAAAATGAGCTGCGTGTTCTATTAAAGATTTGAAAAAAGCTTCGTTATTTGTAGTGTCCAAACATTCAGCAGGCATAAAAGATTCATTGACAATCTCGTCAATTTCCATTTTATAACCGCTTTCTCGTATCAAAATTAATATCTTTCTGGCAACGTCAATTCCGCTCAAATCAATTTTCGGGTCTGGTTCTGTAAATCCCTGTATACCAGCTTCTTTAACAACATCATGAAAAGTACTATTTTCATTGAAATTATTAAAAATAAAGTTCAAACTTCCCGATAAAACGGCTTGAATTTTATTCACTTTGTCCCCTGAAGCAATCAGATTTTTCACGGTATCAATAATTGGTAATCCAGCTCCAACATTAGTTTCAAATAGAAATGGAGCATTGAATTGTCTGGATAGTTTTTTTAGTTTTTTATAATTATCGTACTCTGATGCACAGGCGATTTTGTTACAAGTCACTACGGCAATATTGCGTTTTAAATACTGCTCATACGTTTTAGACACGCTTTCGTTTGCAGTAATATCAACAAAAATACTATTGCGTAAATTGAGCTCTTTTACATTGTAAAGAAACTTTTCTTTATTGGCTTCTTCGCCATTTTCTAAAGCAGATTGCCAATTTTTTAAGGAGATTCCGTCCTCGTCAAAATGCATTTTTCTGGAATTAGATAAAGCAATAACGCGTACATTTATTTTCAGATTGTCTTTTAGGAATTTATTTTGTTGGTAAATCTGCTCGATGAATTTCTCTCCCACATTTCCAACACCCATTACAAATAGGTTTAACTGTTTGGTATTTTCTTCGAAAAAGTTTTCATGCAGCGAATTCAATGCTTTTTTCACATCTCTTTCGTTGATTACTGCCGAAATATTTCTTTCGGAAGCACCTTGTGCAATCGCTCTGATGTTTACGTTGTTTTTACCCAAAGTGCTAAACATTCGACCGCTTAAACCTTGATGATTTTTCATGTTTTCACCAACCAAAGCAATGATGCAAAGGTTTTTTTCAACGATACAAGGATCGATTTTGTTTTGTAAAATTTCCACTTCAAAAGCGCGGTTGATAGCATCTTCTGCCACATCAGCATCTGAGTTTAGAATTCCGATACAAATAGAATGTTCCGATGAAGCTTGCGTAATGAAAATCACATTGATATTTTCATGTGACAAGACCTCAAAAAGCCTTTTGGAAGAACCGGTAACACCAATCATTCCGGGTCCTTCAAGCGTAATCAAAGTGATATTATCGATATGGCTAATTCCTTTTACAGGATTAGTATGATCCATTTCCTGATTTGAAATATAAGTTCCTTCGGCTTCCGGCTCAAAAGTGTTTTTGATAAGAATTGGAATATTCTTTCTCAATACGGGCTGAATAGTTGGCGGATATAAAACTTTGGCACCAAAATGAGACAATTCCATCGCTTCCTGATAGGAAATAAAGGCGATAGGTTGGGCTTGTTTTACAATTTTAGGGTTGGCAGTATACATTCCGTTTACGTCTGTCCAAATTTCCAAGTCAGTTGCGTTTAATGCTCCGGCGAGAATAGCGGCAGTATAATCAGAACCGCCACGACCTAAAGTAGTATTGATTCCGTCCATCGATGCGGCAATAAATCCGGGCATTACAACCACTTGATTTTCATTCGAATCAAAAAATTCAGCAATTAATTGATTTGAAACTTCAAAGTTTACTGTGGCTTTTCCAAAATGATTGTCGGTTTTGATTAGTTCACGACTGTCTTTATAACTACTGTTTTTTAGATTTTGTTTTAATGCTTCGGCAATAATATAAGAGGACAATAATTCCCCAAAACTTAAAATAGTATCTGAAGTTCTAGGAGATAATTCCCCCAAAAGATAGCAACCATCCAACAGAGTTTCAAGATGATTGACGATTCTTTTTATATGACTTAACAAGCTGCTTTGCTCGCTTACAGGAATAAGTTCTTTTAAAGCGTCTAAATGTTTTTTCTCTAAATCGGCAAGGATTTCTTTAAAGCTTTCGTCGCCGGCAGCTGCTTTTTGAGAAGCAAGTTGAAGCAAATCGGTAATTTTGCTAAATGCAGAAACCACAACAATTAATTTTTCTTCTTTTGCTTTATTGATAATGATATCTAAAACCAGTTTTATATTTTGTGCATTGGCAACCGAAGTTCCACCAAATTTTAATACTTTCATTTTTGTTTATTTTATGTAAAAAATGCAAATGTTTATTATATACCCAAGAACTTTCTTTCTTTAGAAAAAAAATATAATAATAGGATTATATGTAAAATGTATACCCCTAAGGGGTAGTAGTTGTTGTAGTAAATGTAACAGAAGAAGAAACCCAAAGTTGAGTTGTAATCGAAGAGTGATATGTTGTTCTGTTGTTTATCATTTGATTTTTCAAAAGTACAGTTTTTTATAAAAATGAAAACCTTTAATTACGTTTTTGCGAATATTTTAATATTTCAATTTCATTCAAGGGAATATTGAACATTGTTTAGTTTTCAAGGTCTATGTTGAAGCTATTCGTATTTTTATCGAAAAAATTAAATGAATTGGAATTGGTTTTATAGCTTTATAGAAATAATTAATTCCTGCAATAAAGCCGTTTTGAGTAGCTTTAGTAACTATTCTTGAAATTTATTGTAGCACTCATACTAAATCTAGTGCTTTATGTCTCACATTTTAAGTCAATTAATTTGTAACTTTTTATGCATAAAACTTAAGGTTAGTTTGGTTTTAGGTTTGAATTTTAAATTATCGTCAATAAATGTTGTTTATTAATATAGATTTATTGAATTTTACCCTTTAATTAGAAAGTAAAAATGGACAATACACATTATATAAGTACGCAATTACTAAGTTTTGAAACATTAGAAGAGATTATTTCTCATGGTAAATTATTGGCATTGTCTGAAGAAGCCAAAGTTAATATTCAAAAATGCAGGGATTATTTAGACAAAAAAATGGCTTCTCATTCAGATCCTATTTATGGTATAAATACAGGATTTGGCTCGCTTTGTAATGTAAAAATATCAAATGAGAACTTATCAAAGCTACAAGAAAACTTAGTGAAATCGCATTCTTGCGGAACGGGTGAGGAAGTGCCAACTGAAATTGTAAAATTGATGTTGTTGCTTAAAATCCAGTCGTTGAGTTATGGACACTCCGGAATTCAATTGCAAACAGTGGAACGATTGATTGCATTTTATAATAATGATATTCTACCGGTAATTTATACGCAAGGTTCTCTTGGAGCCTCGGGAGATTTAGCTCCTTTGGCGCATTTATCGTTGCCTTTATTAGGTGAAGGTGATGTGTATTTTGAAGGTAAAAAAGTGCATTCCAGTGAAGTTTTGAAACATTTTGACTGGAAACCAATTGTATTACAGTCTAAAGAAGGATTGGCGTTATTGAACGGAACCCAATTCATGAGTGCTTATGGTGCGCATATTTTGATGAAAGTCAGTAAATTTTCTTATTTGGCGGATTTGATTGGAACAATTTCATTGGAAGCTTTTGATGGAAGAATAGAACCTTTTCATGAATTGATTCATTTTATCAGACCACATAAAGGACAAATTGTAACAGCAAATCGTATAAAAGGATTTTTGGAAGGAAGCGAAATTATCGAACAAGTAAAAACACATGTTCAAGATCCGTATTCCTTTAGATGTATGCCGCAAGTTCACGGCGCATCAAAAGATGCCTTTGATTATGTAAAGAAAGTTTTCAAAACAGAAATCAATTCGGTGACAGATAATCCAAATATATTTATCGAAAGCGACCAAATCATTTCCGGAGGTAATTTTCATGGACAACCATTAGCATTAGCGTTAGACTTTATGGCAATTGCGTTAGCGGAATTAGGAAGTATTTCAGAACGAAGAACCTATCAGTTGATTTCTGGTTTGCGTAATCTTCCTGCATTTTTAGTGGATAATCCAGGATTAAATTCTGGTTTGATGATTCCACAATATACAGCGGCCAGTATTGCCAGTCAAAACAAGCAATTGGCAACTCCTGCCAGTACTGATAGTATTGTTTCGAGTAACGGACAAGAAGATCATGTAAGTATGGGGGCAAATGCTGCTACAAAAGCGTTACGTGTTTTGGATAATCTGGAACGAATTTTAGCAATCGAACTAATGAATGCTTCGCAAGCCATTGAGTACAGACGACCGTTGCTATCGAGTGATTTTATAGAAATGTTTTTAAGTGCGTATCGTGAGGAAGTTCCTTTGATAAAAGAAGACCGAATTTTGCATTATGATATTGAGAAAACGGTTTCTTTTTTAAATAGTTTTCAAATCGAAAATGATTTATTAACATTAGCTTAACATTAGCTTTAAATAATGAAGTAATTTTGCCGAACTAAATTTTAATGAAATGAATATAAATAATTTTTTCCAATTTTTGGTTCCTAAAGATAAAAAGTTCTTTCCTCTTTTCGAAGAAGCATCAAGTAATTTAATTGAAATTGCTACAAATTTGCACGAAGCAGTGAACCTTCCTTTGAAGGAACGTGAAGTTCTTTTTCAAAAAATTGATGCTTTAGAGCAAAAAGGTGAAGACATAACGCGTCAAACTAATCTTGAGTTGAGCAGAAATTTCATTACTCCATTCGATAGAGAAGACATACACTCATTGATTACTTCAATAGATAACGTTGCGGATAACCTTCACGGTGCAGCAAGTAGAATGAAGTTATATCAAGTAGATAAAATCACAAAATCAATCAGAAAGTTGACTGAAATCAATCTTGAAGCTTGTCAAAACATTGATGTTGCTGTAAGAGAATTAAGAGATTTGAAAAAAATCAAAAATATTACAGATGCTTGCGTTAGAATTAATAAGTTAGAAAATAAATCAGATAATGTTTATGATAAAGCAGTTCTTGATTTATTCGAAAACGAAACGGATGCGAAAAACATTATCAAGTACAAAGAAGTATTATCAGTTTTAGAAACTGCGGCTGATAAATGTAAAAGTGTAGCTAGTGTTTTAGAATCAATTTCTGTAAAACATTCTTAATTCAATCGGTTTTATTCTGAAATTATAATTATGGAATTTACTCTACTTATAGTTATTATAGTCCTAGCTTTAATATTTGATTACATCAACGGTTTTCATGATGCTGCCAATGCTATAGCAACTGTTGTTGCCACAAAAGTATTAACTCCCTTCCAAGCAGTAGTTTGGGCGGCATTCTTTAACTTTTTGGCGTATTGGGTTTTTGGTTTTGGTGTAGCAGATACTGTTGCAAAAACGGCCAATACCATGGATATCAACTTGGTTGTAATCCTTGCCGGTGTAATAGCGGCAATCATCTGGAATTTATTTACTTGGTGGCAAGGAATTCCATCCAGTTCATCACATACCTTAATTGGTGGTTTTGCCGGAGCAGCAATTGCTCATGCAGGTTTTGGTGTAGTTTCTTGGTACAAAGAAGGAAAAGATGGCGGTATGCCTTCAGGAGTTTTAATCATTGTTGCTTTTATTATACTGGCACCATTGTTAGGAGCTTTAATCTCTTACTTGATATCGATATGGCTTCTTAATGCCTCTAAAAAGAGTATTTACCCAAAGATTTTCACAACTTCTTTAATGGTCTTGACAATTTGGTTTGTAGAAAGCCAAATGGTTTATTACGATCAGATTGAAAAACCTCGTTTTGATTCTCATTTTTGGAGTGTCGCTTTTGAAGCACATAATATAAAATGGTTTTTGGTCGCTTTTATAGTTCTGTCAATAAGCACATTCTGTTTAATATTCAGTAGTTTAAATTTACATCAAGCTACGGCATGGTTGAAAAAAATGCAATTATTATCTTCTGCAGCCTTTAGTTTAGGACATGGTGGGAATGATTCACAAAAAGTGATGGGTATTATTGCTGCAGCTGTTGCTGTTTATATTCACACTAGTGGAGTAGCACAAGAAACGTTACCAGCTTGGTTAGATGTAGTGTTGCCAAATGATGAAGGTGCCTTTAAAATGCCAGGATGGATTCCTTTAGCTTGTTATTCTGCTATTGCAGCCGGAACGTTAAGTGGAGGATGGAAAATTGTGAAAACAATGGGGTCTAAAATTACAAAAGTGACTTCTTTTGAAGGTGTGGCTGCAGAAACTGCCGGAGCATTGACCTTATATTTTACGGAGCATTTTAAAGTGCCTGTAAGTACAACGCATACTATTACTGGATCTATCATTGGAGTTGGACTTACTAAAAGAGTTTCTGCCGTACGATGGGGAATGACTGTAAGTTTATTGTGGGCTTGGGTTTTAACCATTCCAATTTCAGCAATATTAGCAGCAATCATTTATTATATCTTTAGTATTTTTATTTAATACTAAAATGACAATGAGGCTGTCCGAAAAGGTAATTTTCGGACAGTTTTTTTGTTTTTAATCTTGATTATTAGTATTTTTAAGTACTAAAAACAAAGATTATGCAACCCGTTTTCAAGCAACATTCGGTAC
>NZ_JASCRU010000035.1:0-27215 GCF_030010285.1 Flavobacterium sp. XS2P24 | reverse complement strand
TCCAGCATCCGCTGAAACAGTAGTCAAGTTCACTTGAGCAGCTACCACAGGGGAACCGTTCAAGGTATCATTAGTCAATACATTAGTGAAGGCTGTTCCACCGTTGAATCCGTTTACCGGAGTTCCGGCATCATCAACAGCGACAATAGCAGGAGCAGTAACCGTTACTGTAACAGTAGCGTTATCACAATTGGTTGGATTTAGAATTTCACAGATTTGGTAAACCAAAGTGTAAGCACCCGCAGGCGTACCCGGAGCCACTACCACATCAGTACCAGACAATGTAACACCTGGGTTTGTAGCCGAAACAAAAGTAGTATTGACTTGAGCAGCTACCACAGGAGCACCGTTCAAGGTATCGTTAGTCAACACATTAGTGAAGGCTGTTCCACCGTTGAATCCGTTTACCGGAGTTCCGGCATCATCAACAGCGACAATAGCAGCAGCAGTAACCGTAACAGTTACTGTAGCGGTATCACAATTGGTTGGATTTAGAATTTCACAGATTTGGTAAACCAAAGTGTACGAACCGGCAGGGGTTCCTGCAGGCACTGTAATTTGTCCCGTTGCAGTATTCACTGAAGGAATAGCTCCTCCATTGATAGGTGTTGCAGGGGCAGTTACAGTCAAGTTTACTTGGCTTATAGTTACCGGGTTTGCGTTTAAGGTATCCGTATTTGTAGTATTGGCAGACAATACATTCCCTGCATTAGGGGTTCCGGTCGTCCCGTTACCACCGGCGATGGCATCATCAACAGCATCGATAGCAGGGGCGGTAACAATAACGGTCACCGTTGCGGAATCGCAATTGTCAGGATTTAATTTTTCACAGATCGAATAAACAATTGCATAGGCACCTGCAGCGGTTCCTGCAGGCACTGTAATTTGTCCCGTTGCAGTATCCACCGAAGGAATACCTCCTCCATTGATAGGAGTTGCAGGGGCAGTTACAGTCAAGTTTACTTGGCTTATAGTTACCGGGTTTGCGTTTAAGGTATCCGTATTTGTAGGATTGGTAGACAATACATTCCCTGCATTAGGGGTTCCGGTCGTCCCGTTACCACCGGCGATGGCATCATCAACGGCATCGATAGCAGGGGCGGTAACAATAACGGTCACCGTTGCGGAATCGCAATTGTCAGGATTTAATTTTTCACAGATCGAATAAACAATTGCATAGGCACCTGCAGCGGTTCCTGCAGGCACTGTAATTTGTCCCGTTGCAGTATCCACCGAAGGAATACCTCCTCCATTGATAGGAGTTGCAGGGGCAGTTACAGTCAAGTTTACTTGGCTTATAGTTACCGGGTTTGCGTTTAAGGTATCCGTATTTGTAGGATTGGTAGACAATACATTCCCTGCATTAGGGGTTCCGGTCGTCCCGTTACCACCGGCGATGGCATCATCAACGGCATCGATAGCAGGAGATGCAATGGTTACCGTGGCGGTTGCATTGGCTGATACTGTAGTGATTGTTGCTGCGTTATTGATACTGTTTAAAGTTACAATTACCGTTTCTGATCCTTCTACTGTAACGTCATCGGTTACCGTTACTGGAATCGTGACACTGGTCGTGTTGGCTGGAATCGTTACCGTGTTGGTGATGCTGGCGTAATCGGTTCCGTTGGTGGCGGTTCCTGTTACGGTATAGGTTACTATTGTTGGTACACTCATCGGATTTGTCAAACTAACCGTGAATTCTCCATTGGTTGCTGGCTCTGACGCACTAGGTGTAGTGGCAACTATACTTACTACCGATACATCATTGTCTGCAATGGTTACCGTGGCGGTTGCATTGGCTGACACGGCAGTGATTGTCGTAGAGTTATTGGTACTGTTTAAAGTTATGACTACCGTTTCTGATCCTTCTACTGTGGCATCATCGGTTACCATGACTGGTATTGTTGCTAAAGTATCTCCTGCTGGAATTGTTAGCGTGTTGGTGATGCTGGCGTAATCGGTTCCGTTTGTGGCTGTTCCTGTTACGGTATAGGTTACTATTGTTGGAATAATCACGGGATTGGATAAACTTACGGTAAACAATCCGTTGGTTGCTGGCTCGGAAGCACTTGGTGTAGTGGCAACTATGCTTACTACCACTGGTAAAGGATTTATTGTGCGGGTAGATGTGTTATTTTCTGGCTCTGGATCGGTTTCTGTTGCAGTAATCGTAGCAGTATTGGCATAAACTCCCGTAGCTTTTACAGTAGCAGTTACCGTTAAAGTTTGACTTGCGCCATTGGCTAAATTACCTATTGTCCAAACTCCTGCTCCGCTGGTGTAAGTTCCAACAGAAGGTGTTGAACTCACAAAAGTATATCCAGAAGGTAATAAATCACTAACGATTACATTTGTTGCATTACTTGGGCCATTATTTGAGGCATTTATTGTAAAAGTCACATTAGTTCCAATAAACGGAGAAGCGATATCAACCGTTTTAGTTACTACTAAATCAGAACCTGCAATTCCAAAATTGTTTTGACAGTCACCCGAACCCGAAGCTGTAAATGAGGCTGTATGAAGTCCAGTAGGAGATGGCAAAGGACTTGTTAATGTGTAACCGGTTGGAATAGGTTGTACTAATTGAACAATATATTTTGCAGCAATTGGAGTTTCATAACTAAATTTAACGTTGTCAAATTTAACAATATCACCAGATACCATAGAAACTCTTGATGAGGACAACATTCTAATGGTAGTAGTTCCTGAAATAAAAGGTGTAATATCAAATGTACTTAGACCTGATTGATTTCCATCTGCTCCTGTATATCTTTTTAACAATGTCCAACTGGCAGGTGATGCATTCGTGGCAATTTGTAAATCTACATAATCATTTACATCAAGATCTAATCCTAATTCAGTATAATTTAAAGATAATGTTGCTGCAATGGCGGTGCTTAAATTAGCCGTTCTTCTAGCTCCTTTACTTGCATTTGTAATTTGTAACCCATTTACACTTGAAATAGTTATGTCTCCTGCGGTAAAACCATCAATTTCTGTCACTTCAACCCAAGAATTAAGAGACCATGAAGCAGTACCATAAGATTGACTGGCTAAAATTGCTGATGTTCCGCTTGTAGAACTAAAAGTGTCGTAAAAGTCATTTGTAGCAACAGGTGGTACAACATCAAATTGATAGGAACCAAGTGAATTGGTGGTTTCGGTATCAATTAAGGGTTCTCCAACATTCAATAAACCATTACCATTGGTATCGTGGTATAAATTTACGCGAACATTTGGATGAGCAGCATCACCAGTGTCTAATACTCCATCTGAACTAATATCATTATATACTAAACCTGTAATCGTATTTTGGCTTGATGTTGATATACATGCAGCGGTTACGGTTACTAATGCAATATCGCATACCAATGGATCTTCTAAACTGCAAACTCGATATTCAAAATCATCTACGCCGATAAATCCTGGATTTGGAGTATAAGTGATTGTACCATCCACATTTACGGTTACTGATCCATTTAAAGGAAGGTTAGAAACACCAGAAGTAGTTACTGTTGATGTATTTGGCACTCCAACTACATCATTTTTCAAAACATTGATAACTACCGGAATGTCTGTTTGGGTACTTTTAGAATCGTCAGTTGCCACTAAATTTGCCAAAACACCTAAATCATTGTTTTTATTACAAGCACCTACTCCTGAAAACGTTGCAGTTCCTTGATTTAGCAATGCTGCTGTATAGGCTCCATTTGTATTATATGGATTTACTTTTGCAATAAAACAAGCAGGGTCTTTAAAATAGAGTAATTCTACATTATCAATATAAAAGAAATCTGTTGTTGAAACAGAACCATTTGTTAAAAAAAGTACAGTGTTTATACCATTAGCATTAAAACTAGTAATAGGTACAGCAATATCTTGATAAAAATTATTGGTCCCTACAAAATCCCCATCATCAATGGTATAAACAGTAGTTCCGTTTACTACAACATTAACTCCTTCGCCTGAATCACCTAATGCATCTCTCCTAACACTAAATTTTAAACTAGAAACTAAAGCGCCTGAAAAAGTTAAATTTCTTGAAATACCGTTATTGGCACCAGATAATCGTATTGCTCTAGTATTGCTTACAGCATCCGTGATTACACGAACATCACCGGTTGCTATATTTAAATCGTCTGAATTTTCCACCCAGTTGGTATTCCAATTAACTGAACCATCATTACCACTAAAAGTAGCTGCGGGTTCAAAATCATCGCGGGCATAATACCCATTAAAAGTACTAAAACTATAATTTCCTGATAAATCAGAAACGGTCGATTTCGTAACTATTTCAGTAGCATCAATAATACCATTACAGTTTGTATCGGCATATAAATCAACATTTACTCCTGCAACAAAATTTTCATTGTCAAATGTTCCATCGTCCGGCAATTGTTCTAAAAAAACATTTCCTGTAATTAAGTTTTCATTAGCTAATGCATTACAATCGGTAACTACGATATTAATTTTTGCAACATCACATTTTGTAGCATATTCAAGAGAACAAATACGATATTCAAAAACATCTTTTCCCAGAAATCCAAAATTTGGTGTATACGTAATGGTGCCATTAGCATTAACAATTATGGTTCCATTTGCAGGTTGTAATAAACCCACTGTTGAGATTGAAACTGGATCTAAAGTACATAAGAACGCTATATCATTATTTTTTACCCCAATAGTAATAGGGGTATTTGGTTCTGTTACAGCTTTATCATCGATGGCATTAACAGTAGGCTCAAGACATTTTGGAGTTAATGTCGTTCCTACGTCTAGTGCCGGTGCCCCGATTGGTGCTCCATTGGCATCTTCACCATAAACAGCTGCAAATGTAGTACCGTCGCAGGTAAAAAGAGCAATACTACTTTGATCATTGTCCGTATCTCTTATTTGATATGTTTGTAAGTAACTTAATGGGACAGCAATATCATAAGGTACCCCACAAGGACTCATTGTTGCAGTAGTTGCAGTTAAATTACCATCATATTTAATATATAATGTTGTATTTGCGGTTGGAGTAACCCACAAAGGGTTATAATTTGCAGAACCATCAAGAGAACCAGGTGCCCAAGCAATTGTTGTAAATGATGTTAAACGGCTAGCATTTAATAAGGAAATAGCCCAATCATAATTTTGACCATTTGAATCTGCATCCATTATTTCAACAGCTGTAAACGACTCATTTCCTTGACTCCAAAACTTATACCCTATTGAAGTTGAAACTGCCAATGTAAGACTATTATATGAATTTGCGGGAACAACCAATGATCCCGAACCTGGCAAACCAGAGACCCAATTAATAGTAATGGGAGTATTGAGACTATTTACAAAATATACTACTGAAGGAGTAGAATCTGTTGGTGATGCAACTGGTGTATAATAGGTATTACCATAGTATTTACCTGTAAGCATATTTATATTTCGAGTTCCATAGTTGTCATTACCACCAAAAACCAAATCGACACCAACTATTTCATTAGCCGTAATAATAGCACCAGGTTTAACATCAGTGACTCCAGCAATTCCAGTTGCCGACGGATCTCCTTGATAAAACCACACTTCTCCTTCATTTAATGTTTTGGTTAAATCAACAATTCCATCTGCATCTAAATCGACATTAACTACTGTTCCGTCTTTTGTTGCGTTTATAAAAAAAGCAGCATACGAAAAATAAGGAACCCCAGTAATTTCACCTAATCCAAGTCTGAATAGTTTCCCATAACGTGTCACATCCACAACATTTGTCTTAACAGCTTGAATAGAAAAAATGGCGTCATCACCAGTAACTTTTGAAATGGCTACATCATAAGTGGTCTGTATTTTGTCTTTTGCATCAAAATAAATATTGGCAGGGTTACGAGGATTATAGATGAATTTATTATCCAAAATTATGCTGGCTGAAGATGTTAAAATATCTGTTGGATAACCAGGTGCTATTCCGTTGCTTAAATCTCCGTCTCCCCATATTTTCGTGGTAGCCTGCGTAGGTGATGTTATATCAGTTTCATAACCATCTTCCCATTCGTCATACGTAATAATTGTGTTTGGGTAAGGTGCAACTATGCTCGTTACATTTCGAACAACATTAGTATAGCCAGTGGAATTATTAGATGCTTGGAATAATGCTTCCCGTAATTGTGTACTGTTTTCCGGGAATGGCATATAATACGTTTTTGCAATTACAGCCTCATTACAAGCGTTTGTATAATCGGGTGCTACATTGATATTTACGTTACCTATATCACAAATAGGTATTGCAGCATTGTTACAAACTTGATATACGAAATTGTCATTTCCTGAAAAATTTCCATTTGGTAAATAGGTAATAGTACCATTAATACCCATTTGTAATGTCCCATTTGTAGGCTGGGTAATTATGATTAGCGAATTTGGGTTAATATCGCATTCATCATTTGCTAATACATTCACAACTATTGGTGTTCCATTCTCTCCTGAAACGCCATCTTCAACTACTTTAATGGCTGAGTTTAGTACAATATGGTCAGATGTTAAAGGGCCATTACATCCCGTAGCAGTTGCAGTAATCGTAGTTATATCATTCCAAGATGCAACAAAAGTTACTTCACCAGTCAAATTATTTATTGTATTTCCTCCAGCAATACTTGCAGCATCTAAACTATAGGTTATACCAGTTGTATTTGTTGCTGTTGCTGTAAAAGTAATTGTACTCGCAGTATTACTACAACGAATAGAGTTTGTTCCTAGCATAAATACTAGTGCTGTTACTGATGGTGCACTAGTAACAGTGTGAATGGCAGTTTTTGGTGCCCCACAACCTGATGCCGTAACAGTAATAACTGAAGTACCTGCCCACCCAGCAAGATAAGAGATTTCACCTGTATTCGTATTAATACTGTTGCCGGCAGCGATACTAACTGTATCAAGTGAATATGTAATTAGAGAAGCATTGGTTGCTGTTGCAGAATAGATAACCTCTTCAGTTTCTTGACATCGAGTAGAAGTAGCACCCAAATCAAATATTGGCACGCCAATAGGATTACATAAAGTTACCGTAAGAGGTTGCGTATCAGTTACAGTATTTTCAAATCCTTCTTTGGCAATTGCTGGTAAAGAATAACTCCCAATACTCAAGCTATTGGTATCCCAAGCATATTGATATGTTTTAGTACACGATGTATTTGCTACAGCAGTTGCAGCTACTGTTGTACCTGCAGGAGTAATAGTTAGATTTAAACCTGTAATGTCGTTATATCCAAAAGGATCTGTTACAACCGTTCTGGTATATACCGTGCTTCCGGCAGGAACAGTGGTTATTAAATTTCCTCCTGGATATGGCGCATCATAAATGGCATGAGAGCTAATATCAATATAGGTTGAAGTATTTAAATTTATCTTTGAAGGTTTGGTTTGGCTGTCATAATTAATGTTAAAAACAACTCCTAACTGAGTTGTGGTAATCACTAATGCAATTGCTTGACCAGAGGGCACAATTACATCACTTGGCAAAGTCCCTGACCAAGTTAAAATACCTGTTAGATTATTATAAGTAGGATTTGTTAATGTTATTATAGCAGTTGCACCATATTTTAACTGCGCTGTAATAGCTGGATTTACAGGCATACTACCGCTAACAATACTTATATAATTGTTTATTGAGATTGTTCCTGCCTTAATAGTCAATGCACTGCATAAAGCGGGTGTTTGAGTAAAGGTTACAGTTTCATTTCCTGTTGAACCATAAACAATTGAAATATTGTCAATAAAGGCTTGATCATTCGACCCTGACCAATTGCCTCCACTATTTGTAAATCGTATTGTAGTTGCCGAAGATATGTATGCCGAAATATCAAAGCTTGCAGTCCCACTAGCTGCTCCACCTGTATAAGTTGCCAATTGGGTAAAGGTACCATTTGGGGAATTTGAAACCCATACTTCAATATTTTCTCCTACTTCTAAACTAACTGCCCTCCAATTGAATGAAAATGTAGCACAATTAGCACCAGTAAGATTCGCACTTCTTTGTATATGATCTAAAGAACCGGCTTGTTGAAAGCGAAGCTCTCCTGAAACATTTCGCATGGTACCTCCGGTAGGAGAATTGTCATCACTGTTTTCACTCCAAGCCGCAGTCCATTCCGCAGGAAAGTTATTATAGCCGGCAGAACTAAAATCATCGTGCGATGTATTGGCACTACAACCTGGTGCAACAAAAAGATTTGGTGTGGTGGCCGTGGTCACATCTGTCGTTGCAACTGGGTCTATTCTGTCCAATGCATTGGATGGATCAGACAAATAAAGTTGCTTGGTTACTGTTTGTGCCAAAGTTACTTGACCTATTGTGATGAAGATTAATAATAGCAACTTAGACTTTGTGAGCTTAGCTAATTTTATTAACATTAATTGAGTAATTTTTGACTTCATATGATTTTCCCCCCGTCGGATTATTGGACTAATTTAAACTAACAAACTAAATTATTAACAATTATTCCCACTTGTTAACAAAGCAAGCACAAGATAGTTGTTTACATTAATATTTACGTGATTAACACGAAATCTATCAGTTTATTTTTAACTTCATTTCTGGTTTAAGGTATTCGGCACTTAAATCATTCCATTTTATAATATCCGAAATGGTCACTTCAGGATATTTTTTGGCAATGCTATTTAAAGAATCCCCTTTTTGTACATAATAGTTGATGCCTTTGTTTTTTTAAACAGAAGCCAAATTGTCTTTTTCCTTTAATGTTCCGGCAACGGCTTTTACAATTTCCATTTCACTTTTGGCAACAATTAAGCTGGTTTTCATAGCAATATTGTTGTTTTGTAAATCATTCCATAGTTTCAAATCGTCCACGGAGCTGCCAAGTTTTTTGGCAATATTTCCAATATTGTCACCTTTTTCAACATATTCCACATTATCCATCTTGGGAGTGCTGTTGGATGCCAATAAACTATCGCATACCGTAAAATCAAAATTTATAGATAAAAAAAATAAAAAAATCTCGAGGTAATCTTTAAAAAAAACGCAACTGAAATTTTTTAATTTATTGAAATTTGTTATTGTATTAAGGTTGTGGCATTTAAAAACACAAAATTATAACTTTATTAACAGAAAAACAAAATAAAATTTATAGCAAAAAAAACGTTGAACACATAAAAAAAGTCGCTGAAACATACAATAAATTAAAAATAATAAGAAATATAGTATATTTTTACAATAAGGTGTTTATTACAGAGGTAAAAAAATCACTTTAAAAAATCAATATTTCGTTTCAATACTTGTGTTCAGGTTCGTTTTACCACCAAGAAGTCAAACAATATTGCCGCAAAGTCATAAAGATTTTTGAAATTGCTATTGCTATTGAAATCGCTATGGCTATTGAAAAATCATTTATACCGATAGTTATTTCAAATTAGTCCAATAACTAAATGATATATACAGGTATCATGCTAGAAGTATTGGATTAAATTAACGAACGGCATTACTCTATCGAAGTTACTATAAATTCACTTCATCTGTTAGCCTGGTGTTCCTCTTCTGAACAACTGGATTGATTTGTAGGTTCCCAAGGACAATTGTTGACCAATTGTGATTCTACGTAACCTTTGCCCGTTAGCCTGCTTGCTTCTATTCCGTTTTTGACTAACCAATCTATTATGGATTTAGCTCTTCGATCTGACAAAGCTTCGTTGTATTTTGCGGTTTGTCGGCAATAGGTATACGAACGAACGTCGATTTTCATTGTTGGATATTGTTTCATTACATCCAGAATTTTCTCTAACTCAAAGGCGGCTTCTTTCCTGATGAAGGATTTGTCCAAGTCAAAGTAAATCATTTTTATGCCAAAACATTTGGCTAAATCATCTCCAGCAACCATTTTGTATACGACTTTTGTCAAAGGTACTGTCAAATCGGTTTTGCCGGAAATTTTATCAATAGTTATAGCTATTTCTTTCGTTTCATAGTCTTGTCGTGTAGCTCTAACATAGTGTTTTTTACCACAATTTACTTTAAAACTATACCTCCCGTCTGCTCCTGTTTCTACCTAGCCTATTATCTGAAATTGATCATCCAATAAATTTACTTTGCATTACCTAATACAACATTGGTTTCATTATCCACAATAATTCCGGATAAAATTTGATTACAAACTAATTTTCTAGTTTCCAAAAAACGGCAAATATCATCATAACCATTCCTCCATCTCTATTCGAGGAGAAAAAACCAGTTCTGTTTTTAATATCCAATATAAAAGCAAAATCATCCTGTTTTGCTTTCATAGGAGCTCCAATATTCTGCACTTCGTCAAAAGTTGAATCATTTATAATAGTTGAAACAAATACATCGAGTCCTCCTAATCCTGGATGCCCGTCACTGGCAAAATAAAACTCATTATCACCTGATATAAAAGGAAAAGTTTTTCTTCCTTCGGTATTTATACTTGCTCCCAGGTTTTCTGGCTTACCAAAACTACCATCACTATTAATGCTTGCACAAAACAAATCAGATTGTCCTAAAGTTCCCGGCATATCTGAAGCAAAATATAACTTTTTTTCGTCGTTACTTAATGCCGGATGTGCCACACTGTATTGATCACTGTTAAATGGTAATTCAACAATATTTGTCCACTTACCCTGCATATAACTTACTTTATACAATTTCAATAAGTTAACTTTTTTATCGTCTTTCCCTTTTATCCCATTCAAAAAATTGTTTCTGGTAAAATACATCGTTTCTCCGTCTTTTGTAAAAACAGGAGTCGACTCATTAAATTTGGAATTGATTTTTCTTTCAAATCGTTCTGGCGTTCCTACACTTCCATCCGCTTTTAATTCTGCCAAATAAAGATTTGTAAAATATCTATTCGTCCATTTGAATTTTACTTTGGCAACCCTTCCCGTATCTCTGGCTGAAGCAAATACCAACTTGTTATCTAAAAAGGAACTAACATAATCCGAATCCTTTGAATTAATTCCTGCATCGGCTATTTCAAACCGACCCGAATTGATTTTTATTTATTCCAAATAATTTTTATTCTTTTCAAATAACACCCCTCTTTTATCAGTACCTGCCTTTTTATTGAATAGCTGTAAAGTTTCACAACATTGTTGATGGCATTTCATCCCTTTCGGGGTTTTCTTTGGAGGCCTAGCCGTAAAAGAAAACCCCGAAAGGGAAAGATAAAAAAGTTGATTATTTTTTGTTTTACCACAAACACTTAATAATTATGCAACAAGTCTATCATTCCAATGCCAAAACGAATTTAAACATTCGTTATCAATTACAAAACAATTCTGGGAGTAATTCCGAGTTAGCTTCGAAATTTGATATTTCAGAACAAACCGTTTCAAAATGGAAAAATCGAGATTTCCTTCAAGATTCTTCTTGTAAACCCCTAAATATCGAATATGCTTTGATCGATTTGGAAAAAGTATTGTCAATAAGTTTAAGAACTTCTTCGTGGGTTTCTCTCGACGAAGTTTGGGAAAATCTTTTAGAAATAAATCTAAAAATATCTCGAAGTTCCGTTTATCGTTGTTTTGTTAAAGAATAAATCAATCAAATTCCACAAGAAAAGAAAGATAAAGCAAAGAAATTTAAAGAATACGAATCTGGATTCTTACATATTGATGTTATTTATTTGCCTAAATTTAACGGCAAATCTAATTATCTTTTCGTCGCCATCGACAGATGCACTAGAGCAATGATTTACTGGGTTTACGAGAACAAAATAGCCGAAAACACAGAGGATTTTATGAACAAATGTTTGGCTTTTTTTCCTTTCAATATTACACATATCTTGACCGATAACAGACTTGAATTTACCAATAGATTGTTAAAATCTAAAACAGGTACCTCTTGTCAAAAACTTTCCAAAATGGATATGAAATGTATTGAAAACAACATACAACATCGCCTTACATCTCCTTTTACTCCCAAAACAAATGGGATGGTAGAACGGGTAAATGGAACTATTAAAAACAATACGATATTAAAAACCCAATATCAATCTCTAGATGAAATGAAAAATGATTTAACTAAATATTACTCTCGTTCTATAATTTAAATAGAAGACACGGTTCTATAAGGAAAGAACTAAAAGTAAAAACACCTTTAAATGCAATCGAAAAATGGTATAATTTAAAACCTGAAATATTCAAAATAACACCCAATCAATTTAAAAATAATATCCTAAATTTCAATCAAAATTAAATCAACTCACATCAACAACGTTGTGAAACTCGACAAATAACTACAAATACAAATGGTTATGGGGGAGTTTTCTCCTATTACGGGAGAATTTTTTTGTATGACAACAACTGGCGTTTGTAAAGAATTGTTTGTCGAATATTTGGAAGAGTTTAGTAAGCACAAGCCTGAAGAACTTAAAATTATAGTGATCGACAATGCAGGATTTCACTCAACTAAAGATATAGTGCTTCCAGCTAACATAGTACTAATGCCAATTCTGCCTTATTGCCCTGAATTAAATCCCGCAGAGAAAGTTAGGCAATGGATGAAAGACAAGATGGCAATGAAACTATTTGATACTTTGGAAACCCTTGAAGACAAAATGGATAACCTAATAAATGAACTATATGGAAATTTGATAAAATCTATTACAGGGTATGATTTTTGCATCAGAGCTTTTTCCAGTATTTTTAAAGTTTAAATGGTATTACATCTGACAATGGAAAGGAATTTGCTTACCATCAAAAGGTTTGCGAGACCTTAGAAGTGGATTATTATTTTGCAAAACCCTATCACAGCTTGGAAAGAGGTTCAAATGAAAACATGAACGGGTTAATTAGGCAGTTTTTCCCAAAAGGAATGAGCTTCGAAAATATAACAGACAAACAAGTACAAAATGCGGAAGATAAATTAAACAACAGACCAGGAAAAGGTTTGGATACAAAACCCCAAACGAAGTTTTTAGTCATTCATTAAATAATAATGGTCATGTTGCATTTATGACTTGAATCCGCCTTTTAAAATATTTTTCTATTTCAAATTCGTATTTTAAAAAGATAGAATTAAAAATATTTTGTAATTTTAAAGAAATTGATACAATGCCATTGATAAATAAATAGTATTAGTATGAAAAATCTAATTTTAGTTCGGCATGCAAAATCAAGCTGGGAAGTCCCAATGCACGATAAAGATCGTGGTTTGACTTGTCAAGGGATGAAAGATGCACATCTTGTTTCTGTTTATGCTAAAGATTTTATTCCCAAAACATATATTATTTGGGCTAGTACCGCAAAAAGGGCAACAGACACAGCGTTAATTTTTGCTCAAAATTTAACTTATCCTGTGGAAAGTATCGTTTACAATGACGACCTTTATACCTTTGATGAGAAAAAACTGGAGGATATTATTAAATCATGCAGTAATCTTTTCGAAAGTGTTATTGTTTTCGGACATAATGGTGCCATTACAAATTTTGTTAATAAATTTGGGGATGATTATTTTGATAATATTCCTACAAGCGGTTTTGTATCCATGAAGTTTGATACCGATGATTGGAAAAAAATTAAAAAAGGTAAAATAAAAAAAACAATATTTCCCAAAGATTTAAGATGAATAAAGTATTAGAATATAAATACATTGATAGAGAAAAAAGTTGGTTAGCTTTCAATGCCAGAGTACTTCAAGAAGCTGGTGATAATTCAGTTCCACTATTAGACAGATTACGATTTTTAGGTATATTTTCGAATAATTTAGATGAATTTTTCAGAGTTCGTTTCGCCGCTATAAGACGATTAAGTCTTACAGGAATCACTGGAGAAAAGTATCTTGGAGGGATTTCTGCTCAGCAATTAGTAAAAGATATAACTGAAATTGTAATCCAACAACAATCAGAAAGTTTGCGAATATTAAATATTATTGAAGCTGAACTTGAGACTGAAAATATATTTATTATTACTGAAAATGATATTACAATTGAGCAGGAAATCTTTTTGAAAGACTTTTTTATTCAAAAACTAAGTCCTGAATTAGTAACCATAATTTTGAATGATTTAGCAGAATTTCCCGTGTTGAAAGACACTTCGGGATATTTAGCCATTAAACTGGTTATGAATAAAAATTCTGAAGTTCGTTATGCCGTAATCGAAATTCCAAAAACAATTAACCGTTTTGTTGTTTTACCATCTAATAATGAAAAGCATTATATCATACTTCTGGATGACGTGATTAGACATAATTTGAGCAGTATTTTCAATATTTTTGACTACAAAAGCGTTTCTGCACACATGATAAAAATTACCAGAGATGCTCAATTAGACATCGATAGTGATTTAAGCAAAAGTATGATTGAAAAAATATCATTGAGTGTTAAAGACCGTAGAATTGGTGAACCGGTTCGCTTTATTTACGACCAATTAATAGAAGAAGATACCTTGCAATTTTTTCTTGATAAAATGAAAATCGTTTCTACTGACAGTATTATTCCTGGCGGGAGATACCATAACAGACGCGATTACATGAATTTTCCAAACCTGGGTCGATTCGATTTATTATACAAAACCAATGATCCTTTGCCAATTCCTGGATTGAGTCTTGAAGGCAGTATGTTAGAAAAAATAAGCGAAAGAGATTATTTACTAAATGCTCCATATCAATCCTTTTCATATCTGACAAAGTTTTTGCGTGAAGCGGCATTAGATCCAAAAGTAACTTCAATTAAAATTACTTTGTATCGATTGGCCAAAAATTCTCAAATCATCAGTTCTCTTATAAATGCTGCCAAAAACGGAAAAAAAGTAACCGTTCAAATCGAATTGCAAGCTCGTTTTGATGAAGCTTCCAATATTTCGTATGCTGAGCAAATGCAAACAGAAGGCATCGAGTTAATTTTTGGAATAAAAGGACTAAAAGTTCACAGTAAAATATGTGTTATTGAAAGAAATGAGAATAATAAAATAAGACGATACGGCTTTATTTCGACAGGGAATTTCAATGAATCTACTGCAAAAGTGTATACTGACGTAACTCTTTTTACGAGTCATCAACAAATTCTGAAAGATATCATGCGAATATTTGAGTTTTTTGACATCAATTATAGAGTACATCGCTACAAACATCTTATTGTTTCTCCGCATTACACCAGAAGCCGATTTATAAAATTAATTGATAGAGAGATTACGCATGCATTAGCAGGAAGGAAAACGCATATAAAACTAAAAATGAATAGTTTATCTGATTTTGAAATGATAGATAAATTATATGAAGCGAGTAGAGCAGGAGTGAAAATTCAACTTGAAGTAAGAGGAATTTGTTCTTTGATACCAGGAATTCCAGGAATGAGCGATAATATTGAAGCTATAAGTATTGTAGATAATTATTTAGAACATTCTAGGATTTATATTTTTGGTAATGCTGGACAAACTGAAGTTTATATTTCATCAGCTGATTTTATGACCAGAAATCTCGATGGTCGTGTTGAAGTTACCTGTCCAATATACGATCAGGAAATAAAAAATGAGTTAATTGACAACTTCGATATAGGTTGGAAAGGGAATGTAAAAGCCCGTTTTCATTCTTATAAATTAGATAATAAATACAGAGTCCGAAATCATAATCCTGTTTTTAGAGCGCAATTAGAAACTTACAAATACTATCAGAGTAAAGTTGAATTAGAGTCAAAAACGGAAAAAATAGTATAATTATTTGTTCAAGTTTAGTTTAATATTTCAATAATTTTTTGATTTTAGAATTAATAAATAGACCAATTAATTACTAAAAGAATAAACGAATCAAATCCAAAATGATTAAAATAAAAAAATATGCAGCAATCGATATTGGCTCTAATGCCATGCGTTTATTGATTGTGAATATTGTAGAACAAGAAGGAAAAGAGCCGCAGTTTAACAAAAGTTCATTAGTGCGTGTTCCAATTCGTCTTGGTCAAGATGCCTTCACTGTCGGTGAAATTTCAGAAGAGAATTTAGAAAGAATGTGTGATGCTATGAAAGCTTTTAATCTTTTAATGAAGGTGCATAAAGTGGAACGTTATATGGCATTTGCAACCTCAGCTATGCGTGAAGCTTATAATGGTAAGGAAGTTGTAGCACTGATTAAGAAAAAAGCCGATATAAAAATAGAAATTATAGATGGTAAAAAAGAAGCAGCAATAATTGCTTCAACTGATTTGCATCATTTATTAAAAACGGACCAGACTTATCTTTTTGTAGATGTTGGTGGTGGAAGTACAGAGTTTACCTTATTTTCTAATGGTAAAATGATAAATTCAAGATCATTCAAAGCAGGAACCGTACGTTTACTAAATGATATGGTTTGTGATGTAGTATGGGATGAAATTGAAAAATGGATTAAGACAAATACAGAAGAATACGATGAAGTTATTTTAATAGGATCTGGCGGAAATATTAATAAGCTGTTTAAGATGTCCGGAAAAATACAAGAAAAACCATTGTCGTATATTTATATGAATTCCCAATACGCTTTCTTGAATTCACTTTCGTATGAACAAAGAATCTCAGAGTTAGGTTTGAATCCGGATCGTGCCGATGTTATTATTCCTGCTACAAGAATTTATCTGAATGCCATGAAATGGAGTGGAGCAAGAAATATTTATGTTCCTAAAATTGGACTTTCTGATGGTATTGTAAAAGCGATGTATTATGGAAAGATATAATTTTCTTCAGAGTTAATTATCTTAAGCATCTAAATCTAATCCAAATGTTGTTCGTAAAAGTTCAATATTTGGATTTATTTCATGAAGTCTGTTGTAGCGATCTTGGTCGTTAAAGCTTCTTTTACTTTCAATACTCTCATTCACAATAACCTCAATTGTGATGTCGTGATTGTGCAAATGCCCTTTTAAATGTCCTAAAAGTCCATTCAATTCTTTTTCAAAATCTAATTTAGAACCTTCATTTGGCAATTCAATCGTGATGGCAGTTCCATTTAGTTTAGGGTCGTTAATTAGCAATAACGACTCCATAATTTTATAACCTTTATCTCCTAAACGTTGTGCATATTTGTTCCAATGCAGTAACATTTCTGTTTCGGTAAAAGATTCTGTTGGCAAATGTGCCACTTCTTTTACAATTCCTCTAGTACTTTCTTCCAATGCTTTTTTGGCACGGATACTCGATAATGAAAACGCAGAAACCTTAGGTTCGTTAGATTGTGGAATCTCGATTTTTACTGTAGGAGTTGGAACAGGAATTGAAGGAGCACTAACTATAGCTTCCGGTTCTTTTTCTTGAACTGTCGCTGCAATTGGAGTGTTTACAATACTTTCTATTTTAGCTTTTGGACTTTCTACAATCGAATAATCGATCTTTCTAAAATAAGTAGGTGGAATTATATATTGCTCAACTTTTTTTTTTCTCCATCAAAAGTGATAGAGGCAAGTTGCATCAGACAAAGTTCAACAAGAAGTCGTTGATTTTGACTCAGTTTGTATTTTAAATCACAATCATTTGCAATTTCGATTCCTTTTAAAAGAAAGTCTTGGCTGCATTTTTGCGCTTGCACGCCATACATTTGTTGTGCTTGTTCCCCAACTTCTAATAAAGATAAAGTTGCGGGCGTTTTAGAAACTAATAAATCTCTAAAATGCGAAGCCAATCCGGATACAAAATGATGAGCATCAAATCCTTTGGCAAGAATATCGTTGAAAGCGATTAGTAAATCTGGAATTTTGTTTTCCAGAATCAAATCGGTGGTATTAATATATGTTTCGTAATCCAACACATTCAAGTTTTCCGTAACTGCCTGACGTGTTAAATCTTTTCCACAAAAAGAAACTACTCGGTCAAAAATGGACAAAGCATCACGCATCGCGCCATCTGCTTTTTGAGCAATAATATGCAAAGCGTCATCTTCAAAGTTAACACCTTGACTGGTGGCCACTTCTGCAAGATGTTCTTTAGCATCTTTTACGGTAATTCTTTTGAAATCAAATATTTGACAACGAGATAAAATCGTTGGAATAATTTTATGTTTTTCGGTCGTAGCCAAAATAAAAATGGCATGTTTTGGCGGTTCTTCCAATGTTTTCAAGAAAGCATTAAAAGCGGCCGAAGACAACATATGAACCTCATCAATAATATACACTTTGTATTGTCCCGTTTGTGGCGGAATACGAACTTGGTCAATTAGATTACGGATATCATCAACGGAATTGTTTGAAGCAGCATCTAATTCGAAAACATTAAAAGCAAAATCTTCATTTGGATCATCATACCCCGGTTGATTTATCTTTCGAGCGAGAATACGGGCGCAAGTTGTTTTACCAACGCCACGAGGTCCTGTGAATAATAATGCCGAAGCTAAGTGATTGCTTTCTATGGCATTCAATAAAGTATTGGTAATGGCTTTTTGTCCTACAACATCTTTAAATGTTTGAGGACGATATTTACGAGCCGATACAACAAATTGTTCCATAGAATTTTTATTCGAAAGCAAATATAGGTTTTAATTTAATGATGGAAAAATTTAAGGATTGAAAGATTTTATAATTTTTCAAATGGTTTTTATATGCCAAATTTCCTAGCCCAGATAAAAGTAGAAATCATTATGAGCGGGGGTTCGGCGAATAAGATTGTAACGGATAGCTGGACACGAGCGTAGCGAACAGAAGAATAAATTACTCCTGATAAATTGTAATTTCAAGTGTTTAAAGCTCTTGAAGAATTTAAAAATTTCAATCCCGAAAGTGGATATTCCGAAACTCCTTTTTGTTGTATTAATACTTTGAATTTCAAACCCATATCCATTAATAATCTATAATTTATAAGTGATTCTTGCATGGCTAATGCTACATTATTTGGATTATTATTTAATATTGAATTTTGATATTCTTTTATACCCAATGCCAACAAAAATTCTGCTTGATTCACAATTCCACAAGGCTCTATCCCGTATTGTAAACCCCAATGAGATAAAGCTGAAAAGTTAATATGAGTTGTGATGTCTTGTTGGCCAATAAACTGATACGGATTATCGCTTTTATGATGTTTATAATAACACAGGAGTGTCCCGAAACTTCTCCGATTGTTGTATAATTCAGCCGATAATGAACCATAATCGATGGTGATTACATAGCCTTTTTGTAAAGATTGAGAAACTTCTTTTATCCAAGATACGGCTTCCAAATTGACTTCTGTTCGAAATCCTTCAGGCAATTGTACATTTAATGTTTCGAAATATTGAATAAGTTCAGTCTTTGCAGGTTTTAAAATTTCAATAAAACCATCTTTGTAATCAACGAACACTTCTTTAAGCTGTTCTTCCATAATTACCTGATGAACAGAAAAATTATCAATCAATTCATTTGATAACACACAGCCGTTAATTTCAGGGATATCTTTAATGGAGTTGTACCAGTTTACTTTTTTGCGTAAATGTTTCTTTTGAATCTCCCGCATACTGGTACTTTTCTCGATAATGCAGTAGGTTAGGTTCTCATATAAAGGAATGTTGTTTTCGAGATAATCTAAAATATCATGACACAATAAACCGGTTCCAGCACCATATTCAATAATTTTAAAAGGTTTTTTTTCTAAGTTTTGCCACATTTCTTCGATTTGGCGTCCTATCATTGCGCCAAAATCAGCAGTAAGATTTGCACTGGTGTAAAAATCACCATCTGATCCAATCTTGTTTAGGGCCGAATTATAATATCCTAATTCTGGATAATACAATGCCATCTCCATAAAATCCCGAAAAGAGATTGGTCCTTCTTTCTTAATCCGCTCTATTATGATTTCGGAAAGTAGCATCGAACTTAAATAATTAAATTTCTTGAAGTTCTATTTCTTAAAATATGAAATTATAGGATAATTAGAGTTTGCATTGTCCACTGGATTCAATGCATAATTTTTCCAGAACAAGCGCAGCTTCATTATCTGAATTTGCGGAAAAACCAGCTACAAAAACTCCTTTTTCTCCAGAAGCAGCACTGATACCATAAACCACAGATTCTTCTCCGGGGTCAGTATCTCCTTCATAGCGATATACGTGATTTACTTCAAATTTATGTGGATTTGCTTTAATATCATCCTGATGAATATTAAAATCATAGGTAAAACCTTTTTCTTTTAAATCTTCTAAAGCTTCTATAACGGTGGTATAATGGTACGTTGGTTTCATGATTAATGGAAGATTAATTGTTATTTATAAAGATAACTATTTTATTATTAAGTCATTGTGAAATGGTTGTTAAAGTAAATAATCTAAAATTGAGATACATGAAAAATTGTTGTAATTTCGCACCGCAGACCGCCTTATCGCCGTTTTGAGCAATCAAGAGGGAGGAAAGTCCGGACACCATAGGGAAGCATAGCGGGTAACTCCCGTCGGTTCGAGTAATCGGATTAGGACAAGTGCAACAGAAAGTATGTACAGGTAATGCTGTAGTGAAACCAGGTAAACTCTATGCGGTGAAATATCAAGTATATCAGCATTTAAGGGCGTCTCGTTCGTTGCTGAAGGGTAGATAGCTTGAGTCCCGAAGTAATTCGGGATCTAGATAAATGATAAGGCTCTGATTTATCGGAGACAGAATCCGGCTTATAGGTCTGCATTTTTTTATTAAACCATTTAATAAAAGTAAGGATTGTGAAATCTAAAAGAGAACCATTAAGAAATTAAGTTTCATTAAGTCGCAAGGCTTAATTTTCTAAATTTCTTAATGGTTTAATTTTTAAATAGCAGGTATGAAAACAAGAATTGGGATTTTAGGACTCGGTGGAGTAGGTGGTTATTTTGGAGGATTATTAGCCAAAGCTTATTTTGAATCAGATGCTATTGAAATTGTATTTATTGCCCGTGGTGAAACCCAAAAAGCAATAGTCCAAAATGGATTGAAAATTATTGCTGATACTAAAGAACTAATTGTTTTCCCTAGTTTGGTTTCCAATAATCCAGATGAAATTGGGAAACTCGATTACCTTATTTGTGCGACTAAAACCTATGATATCGAAACCAGTTTTGAATCCATAAAAAACTGCATTATCAAAAACACGATAATCCTACCTTTATATAATGGTGTCGATGCCACGGAACGCATACAAATACTATTTCCTGAAAATACGGTTTTGCAAGGTTGTGTGTATATTGTTTCGATGATTGAATCTCCGGGAATTATCAAGAAAATAGGCCTTTATGAAAAACTATTTTTTGGTTCTAAAAATGCTCCGGTTTCTAAGTTGAATGAATTGCAATCCATTTTCGAAAATGCTAATATCGAAAGTTATCTTGTAGAAAATATAGAGGAAACGGTTTGGGAAAAGTTCATTTTTATTTCCGCTTTGGCTTCAGCAACTTCGTATTTGAACCAAAACATAGGAGGAATTTTGAATTATCCTGAAAATAAAGCAGTTTATAGTTCACTGTTAAACGAGATAACTGCTGTCGCTTTTGCAAAAGGGCTAGCGTTGCCCAATGATATTGTTGCTCAAACAATTATCAAACTGGAAAAAACTCCAAAAGATGCTACCTCATCGATGCACAGAGATTTATTGGCAGGAAGAAATACCGAAGTAGTTTCCTTGACTGAATATGTTGTAAAAGAAGGTTTGAAATATGGAGTTACTACTCCAATATATAAGAAAATATTGGAGAAACTATCTTAAAAAATAAATAGCTAAAACTATTCTTCTTCACCATCGTTTTGGTCTGATTCGTTTTCAGAATCTTCTTTATCACCAGAGCCTATTTCGAAGAAACTAAAAATAGAACCTCCGTAACTTTTTTGGAACGAAAAGTGAATCATGTGATCCAGTTTGGTATATTTCGAATGTTCAATTACCATCATTCCTTCTTCATTAAGCAATTCTTTTTCGAAAACTAATAAGATAATTTTCTCGAAAGTTTTTTGGTCCAAAGCATAAGGTGGATCTGCAAAAATAATATCATAAGACGTTTTACATCTTTCTAAATAGGTAAAAACATCACTTTTTGTGGCAGCAATATTAAAATCATATTCGGCTGCGACTTGCTTGATAAATTTTACACAACCAAAATCACCATCAACAGAAGTGATTGGCGTACTTCCTCTTGAGGCAAATTCGTAACTGATGTTTCCGGTTCCTGCGAATAAATCTAATATTTTAAGACCTTCAAAACTGAAATGGTTGTTCAAAACATTAAATAATGCTTCTTTAGACATATCGGTTGTGGGACGAACGGGTAATCCTTTTGGTGGAAAAATGCGTCTTCCTTTGTATTTTCCTGAAATGATTCTCATGAGTTGAAAAGTATAAAATGATTTCTGTTTTCGGCCTCAGAAAAATAATTGTTCCATCGCAAATCTTCCACATCTATGAGGGAAACATTGCGAATGTATTTGTAAGCGATTTTATAATAATCACTTTCGGTATCAATATTTCCGATTAGTTCCAATGGGAAGTTTTCGGGATTTAAATTCAATTGCTCTGCCGTAAATAAAATGTAATACAAGAAATCTTCCGGCGTGTTGTAGTCGAAAGAATTGAAAAGCAATAATTTTTGGTTCTGAACAACAATGATTTCAAAATGACCTGTATTAATATGTACAAACATTTTTTTATCATCCTTATTTTTGGAAGCAACCAATAATTTGGAAACCAAAATACTATTGGCATGTTTGTAATCGAAAGCACCAAATTGGTCAATGAAAAAATTATTGATATTCACATACGGAATGTAAACCGCATTCATTTGATAGTTTGGAATTTCATCAAAAGCGAAAAAATCGGTTTCAAAAACTTTAGTGTTGTATTGGAGATAACTGCCTAAAAAGTTTTCGTCAAATAACGGTTCCGGAACAAAAGTAGAAAGGTTGTTATTGTGAATCACCAAAATCTCATCATACGAATCCTTTAATTCTGGATAATCTCTAAAAGCATCGGCAAACAAATCTTCAATTTTTGTGGCTTTGTGGAAGGTTTCAAAATGCACTTCGTTAAAGGAAGTTACTGTATTATTTAGCGTGTCAAAACAACAAAAAGAAAGTCCCGTCAAGGAAACTTGAATGGAAAGTTTTTTATATTTTTTTTCGGCTATGTTCATAATACTATTGATTTTTTCAACAACGCAAACTTACAAATTTTAAAATCAATAACAATATCAATTGCAATGGCAATGGCAAAAATCAATAGTAGTAATTGAAAATTGAAATTGCTATTGGCATTGAAATTGAAAAAACATTCTTTACTTTGCAGTCAAATAATACGAAATGAATTCCTCCCTGTTTTATAGTCTTTTACAAAAAAAGTTCCCTTTTCAACCCACGTATAAACAGGATATTTTTTTTCAAAAAATTGCTATTTTTTTAACCGAAACGGATAATAAAACCATCTTCGTATTAAAAGGATATGCAGGAACTGGAAAAACAACCGTAATTTCTACGATTGTAAACAGTTTATTGGACATCAATAAAAAATATGTCCTGTTGGCTCCAACAGGTCGTGCGGCAAAAGTGATTGCTAATTATTCGAACAAACCTGCTTTTACGATTCATAAAAAAATCTACTTTCCCAAGAAATCTTCCGGTGGTGGCGTTTCGTTTACGTTGCAACAAAACAAACATAAGAACACGATTTTCATAGTCGATGAAGCTTCGATGATTTCGGATACCAATTCCGATTCTAAGTTATATGAGAACGGTTCTTTATTGGATGATTTGATTTCGTATGTATATTCGGGAACCAATTGCAAAATGATTTTATTGGGAGATACCGCTCAGTTGCCTCCGGTGAATTTAGATATCAGTCCGGCTTTGGACATTCGTACTTTGGGAATGAATTATGATAAGGAAGTAGAACATATAGAATTGGACGAAGTCATGCGTCAGGAAGAAAATTCCGGGATTTTGCATAATGCAACTGAACTTCGGGAATTATTAAAAGATTCCTTTATAGATGAATTCAAATTTGATGTCAAGAAATTCAAAGATATTGTTCGGTTGACTGATGGGTATGATATTCAGGATGCCATCAATTCTGCCTACAGTAATTATAGTATTGAAGATACCGCGTTTATTGTTCGTTCCAATAAAAGGGCGAATCAATATAATGAGCAAATCAGAACTAAAATCCTCGATAAAGAAAGCGAACTTTCCACAGGCGATTTCCTGATGGTGGTAAAGAACAATTATTTTTGGTTGAAAGATTCTGATGAAGCCGGTTTTATTGCCAATGGTGATATTATCGAAATATTAGAAATTTTCAATATCAAAGAATTGTACGGTTTTAAGTTTGCCAAAGTAAAAATACGAATGATTGATTACCCCAATCAGATTCCATTTGAAACGGTATTGTTAATGGACACCATAAAAAGTGAATCGCCATCTTTAACCTATGAAGAATCCAATAGATTGTATCAGGAAGTGTTGAAAGATTACGAAGGCGAAACGAAGTACAAACAATTCCAAAAAGTAAAAGCCAACGAATATTTCAATGGCTTGCAAGTGAAATTCTCGTATGCAATTACGTGTCATAAATCACAAGGTGGACAATGGAATACCGTTTTTATAGAACAACCGTATTTGCCGGATGGCATCAATCGAGATTACATTCGCTGGTTGTACACTGCAATGACCCGAGCAAAAAATAAATTATATTTGATAGGATTTAAAGATGAGAATTTTGTAGAATAATTTTAAGAATAATGAAACAAAGAATAGCACATATTGCTTTGGTTGTTGCTAATTATGATGAAGCCATTGCATTTTATACTCAAAAATTGCATTTTGATTTAATTGAAGATACCGTTTTGAATGATACAAAGCGATGGGTTTTGGTTGCTCCAAAAGGTGCAATTGGGTTTAGTTTACTTCTGGCTAAAGCGACAAATAAAGAACAGTCAGAAAAAGTTGGAAATCAAACAGGTGGTCGCGTTTTTCTATTTTTGAACACTGATGATTTTGAAAGAGATTATCAAAATTTATTGGATAATAAAGTTAAAATTATTAGAAAACCAATTTTGGAAACGTATGGAAAAGTAGCTGTCTTTGCTGATATTTATGGCAATCTTTGGGACTTAATAGAACGAACGGATAATCAAGAGTAAATAGAACATATTTATTATGAACACATTAAACGACTTACATAAAATTTCAGGTTCTTTTTCGAATACCGAAAAAATGCCGGTACTGTTTCTAGGACACGGAAGCCCGATGAATGCCATTGAAGAAAATCAGTTTGTGACGGGTTTTCGAAATTTGGCTAAAACGTTGCCGCAACCGAATGCGATTTTATGTATTTCGGCGCATTGGTTTACCAAAGGAACAAAGGTTACCGCAATGGAAATGCCCCGAACTATTCACGACTTTGGCGGTTTTCCGCAAGCATTGTTTGACGTGCAATATCCTGCGAAAGGAAGTCCGGAATTAGCGATAGAAACCAAACAATTGTTGACTCCGCTAGAAGTAGAGCTGGACGAACATTGGGGTTTAGATCACGGTGCTTGGAGTGTCATTAAACATTTATATCCCGAAGCGAATGTTCCCGTGATTCAGTTGAGTATTGATTATACAAAATCCGGGCAATACCATTTTGAGTTGGCTCAAAAACTAAGTGCGTTGCGTACCAAAGGAATCCTGATTGTAGGCAGCGGAAATATTGTGCATAATTTAAGGTTGGTCGATTATCACAATTTCGATAAAGACAATTACGGTTACGATTGGGCAATTGAAGCTAGGGAATCAGTAAACAATTATTTACTAGATGGAAATTTCCAACCGTTGATTGATTTTGAAAAACAAAGCAAGGCGTTCCAATTAGCGATTCCTACACCGGAACATTATTTGCCTTTGATTTACACTTTGGGATTAAAAGGAAAATCGGAAGAACTGAGTTTGTTTAATGATAAGTTATTGGCGGGTTCCTTGAGTATGACTTCGGTGAAGATTGTGTAGGATGGTTTTGTGAAATAAATCTTATATTTGAGAAAGTAATAAACGTTGTTTTTTATAAAGTCTAAATAGATAAAAAAGAATCAAAAATTAATGATTAAAAGAAATTATTATTCAGTTCGTACAGGAAAAATAAATCCTGATAGCAAAATAGATTTTGAAGTTCTAAAACAACTTTTTTTGATGTCATATAAAATTCTAGATAGAGCTGGTTACTTTCAAAAATACTTTGGAATTGATTGTACTGATGGATTTATTGAAGGACAATTAGGAGATCAAATCGATGCATATGTTTTTATTAATTTACGTAAACACAATCTATTTCCTATTTATACATATTTAAATGATTACTCAGAAGATGATTTTTTTGATGTTTTAGAATTTTTACATGACCATTCTTCAAAAGGATTAAATGCTCATTATCATAATTGGAATGATTGTGGAAATCATTATGATGAATTTAATGATTTTGAAGGACAAAAATATTTTAGAGAAATGATTAATCCTATTTTAAGAGAATATAAAAACGGATTTGAAATTTCCGAAAATGGAGAGATTCTAATTTTATCTGATAATGGACTTTCTAACTTATTTGAAGCTGATATTCCTACAAATGATAAGGATAATATATCCAATAAAATCAATGCATCAATTACAAAGTTCAGACGTTACAAATCAACTTTAGATGACAGGAAAGAAGCTATTAGAGAATTAGCAGATGTATTAGAATATGTTAGGCCAGAAATAAAAAAACATTTAGATAAAAAAGATGAAAATGATATTTTTAATATTGCAAATAATTTTGGAATAAGACATCATAATGTCGACCAAAAAACAAATTATGATAAAGCAATTTGGTATAGTTGGATATTCTATTATTATTTAGCAACCCTACATGCTGTTTTAAGAATTAGTAAAATAAAATCATAAAAATAAGAATCATCCTCTTTAGCTCAAGTATCATTTTCATACTCCAAAACAAACCCCTCAAAACTACTTATTCTGAAAACACAAGACGATAAAAAATTAGATAATCCAGTTTGGTATTCGTTATCAGAAACGCATCAAAGTTTTGCGGTAGATTATGGCAGTGTAAAATTTTATCATCCTGATTATTGTCCGTTTGGTGGTTTTGAAAAAGGAAATACAATTGCAAAGTTTATCGATGAATATTCTGCGATGGTTGATAGTTTTTTTATTGTTGGAGAAAAACCAGAACTTTCAAATCTATTAAAGTTAAATTGATTGTCCGCAATTACCCATAATTAAATAAAAGGCTTATATTTGATAAAAAAAGAGCGATGAATCTATTCAATTTTACAGCAAATTTTGGGAGTGAAGAGTCTTGTAGACTTC
>NZ_JASCRU010000034.1:0-30318 GCF_030010285.1 Flavobacterium sp. XS2P24 | reverse complement strand
TTGACTTTACAGCTCAATTCATCTGGATACTCTTTATAAAAATCTAAAATATTCATATCAAATCTGTTTAGATTTTAAAGATACAAAAAAATTAGGTGTTAATACGGATAAACATATAAAATTATTCCTTTTTCTTTTAGTTTTTCATTAATGTTTTTTTGACCTTTTAATAATATAAATGGAATGTCATTTTTATATAAAATACAGTAAGTAGCGAGAGAATCACTTTCAACTTCATTAAGATTGTGTTCTTCATAAAAATTTTGAAGAATAATATTTTGATTAATTTTATCAAAAGTTATATTGTTCGATTTTCTATTCTTCTTTTCCCAAACTCTTAATGCAATATTTAACTTTAACAAATTACTACTTGTGTTTTTTATAATTTCAACAAAATTTCCTTTGTACCAATTTAATTCTGAATATTGATTTTTTAAAGAGTCAATTTTTTTTGAAATTATACCTGAAATTTTTTCTTCTAAATCTTCATTTAAATCTATTCTGTAATATTTGATTCCTTCAATTTTATCATAAATGCTATTTTCATCAAATTCATCAAAAGTCTTGTAATATCTGGAAAGAAAGAGAGATTTTATCCACATATGTTTTGATATCCTTTCTTTAATTTTTAAAAACAGCTTAATGTTATCGTGAATATTATCCAAAATCACCAAAGAATGAAAATGAGATATTTGAATTAACTCGTCAAGGATTTTTGATTCATCAAAAATTGGTTCTGTAAGATTCAGGTAGAAGATTCTTTTGTTTTTTATTTTTTGAATCATCGCATAAGCAATTGTAGTTTTTCCACTGCACGGATTTCCTAAAATACAATATTGGTCTGTAATGTTATTAGTAAAATTGTAAGCTAAATTGTCAATTTTACCTTGTTCTTTTTTGCTGAAATATATTAATTCTTCTTTGTTAAAATAATTTGTGCTATCAAATTTTTGGTTTTTCCCAATCTCTTTAAAAAGCACTAATTTTGACAAACCATAAAACTCTTCGCTTACTTCTTGTTTTATTAATTCAGATATTTCAATCCTTTTTTCTTTGTCTAATTTACTTATATCACCAATTAAATTTTTAATTGTTTTAATGTGAATTTTTACTCCATCAATTTCTTCAACAATTGATGTGTCTATTTCTTTCAAGAATTTGGTTTCAATTATAAAAAACACCCAAAGCTTTTCTAATCCTTTACTTTTCCAGTTTTTTAAAGTAAGTGTTTTAGTATCATTAATTTTGTCTTTTTCGTTACTTTGGATTGCAGTAATTTGAATTCCAATTTTTTCTTTTGAATCATATAAGTCGATTCCTTTTGAGTTTAATTTCTCGTAGTTTAAATTTATTAAGTTGTCAAAATTATATACTTTCTTGAAAATCCTTAAAAAGAAATCTTCAGCTTTTACTTTTTCATCGTGAAGATTCAAAAGACTTCCTCTTTGTATTTTATCAATGTAGGCGAAAAGATTATTTTCTATGTCGTTCATTTTCGTCTGTAATTTATTTTTTAGAGGTTTCGTCTTCAGAGGGTTGCCACTAACTTGTATATACTCACTTCAAACCTTCGCACATACACCCAAATATGGGTAAATTGGCGAAGGTTTATTTCGCTTTATTGATTTTCAAATGTACTAAATTTTTCTTACAAATAAAGAGGATTTCTTTTTTTTTGATTTCTTTTTCGTGACCGTTTCAAGTCAAAAAAATCTCTTTGATTCCACAAAAATCCTAGCCCAGATGGAAGTGAAAATCCTTTTTATGCGCCTTTTTGGCGGATAAAAAGATTGCAACAAACAGCTGGAAATAGCTCCTATAGAAAAGTTTAATTGATGAATTGAGCATTTGGTTATTTGAAAACCTCAGCATCTTTGTACCTTTGCTCCCGAATCTTCAGGATTGAAACTTATAAAAGAAATTATGCGCATTGATATTGTTACCGTTCTCCCAGAATTATTGCGAAGTCCGTTTGAGGCCTCGATTATGAAACGTGCTATTGACAAAGGTTTAGTAGAGGTTCATTTTCATAACTTACGGGATTATACGACCAACAGGCAGAAAAGCGTGGATGACTATCCTTATGGCGGTGGTGCTGGAATGGTCATGACGGTGCAGCCTATTGATGCCTGTATTACCCATTTGAAAAGTGAAAGAACCTACGATGAGATCATTTATATGTCGCCGGACGGGGAAACCCTGAACCAGAAAATGGCGAATACCATGTCAATGTATGAAAATATCATTATCCTCTGCGGACATTATAAAGGTGTAGATCAACGGGTGCGCGATCATTTTATTACTAAAGAAATATCAATTGGTGATTACGTATTGAGCGGAGGTGAATTAGGAGCTTTGGTATTATCGGATGCATTAATCCGATTGATTCCAGGTGTTTTGAGTGACGAAACCTCAGCATTGACCGATAGTTTTCAGGATGGATTATTGTCAGGACCTATATATACAAGACCAGCCGATTACAATGGATGGAAAGTTCCAGAGGTTTTGACCAGTGGGAATTTTGCCAAAATTGATAAATGGCGCGAAGATATGGCCTACGAACACACAAAGAACAGACGACCGGATTTACTGGAGGAGTAAAAATTTGTTTAAAGTTTTAGGTCTAAAGTTCGTATTCAAGAACTTCTAAACTTTAAACTAGAAAAACTTTAAACTTTAAACTTTTTTATTTACTTTTGCGCCCACATTAGTTCAACCTCTGGCGAGATCCGTGAATGTTGATTTAATACAAACCATAATTAAAAAAATTATCATGGCAGATTTAATGAAATTCGTTCAAGACGAATTCGTAACAAGAAAAGAATTCCCAGTTTTTGCAGCTGGAGACACTATTACCGTTTACTACGAAATTAGAGAGGGTGAAAAAACTAGAACTCAGTTTTTCAAAGGAGTTGTTATTCAAAGAAGAGGTTCTGCTAATACAGAAACTTTTACTATCCGTAAAATGTCTGGAGCTATTGGAGTTGAGCGTATCTTCCCAGTAAATCTTCCTGCTTTACAAAAAATTGAAATCAATAAGAAAGGTGCTGTACGTAGAGCTAGAATTTTCTACTTCAGAGAACTTACTGGTAAAAAAGCTAAAATTAAAGATAAAAGAAGATAGTTTACTGTCTCTTTATTATAAAAGTCCCAACAATGTTGGGACTTTTTTTGTTTAATATTTTCCTTATAAATTCCTAATTTAGGATTATTGAACCCATAAAACTAACAATATAAGAATAACAAGTTAGTAATCTTAAAATTCGTATTTTTCTACATAAAATCCACCTTCTATTACATCTGATTTTCATATATTTGTCCGCCTTATTTTAAGTGAAATACCTTATATAAGCTACATTTAACCGTGATTCGATTATAAAAATAAAAAAATGACACAGAAATCAAAAATTTTTTACACACTTACTGATGAAGCGCCTTTATTGGCAACTTATTCATTTTTACCTATTGTACAAGCATTTACATCAACTTCTGACATTGAAATTGAAACTAGAGACATTTCTTTAGCCGGAAGAATTTTAGCAAATTTCCCTGAATTTTTGACAGAAGATCAAAAAACAGGAGATGCTTTATTAGAACTTGGACAATTAGCTACAACCCCAGAAGCTAATATCATAAAATTACCAAATGTATCGGCATCTGTTCCTCAATTAAAAGCGGCTATTGCTGAATTACAATCTCATGGTTATAATTTACCAAACTTCCCTGAAGAACCGCAAAATGAAGCAGAGACAACTATCAAAGCTAAATACTCTAAAATATTAGGTTCAGCTGTAAACCCAGTTTTACGCGAAGGAAACTCTGATCGTAGAGCTCCAAAAGCAGTAAAAAACTACGCCAAAGCAAACCCACATTCTATGGGAGCTTGGTCTGCTGACTCAAAAACACACGTAGCCTCTATGGAAAGTGGTGATTTTTACGGAAGTGAAAAATCAATAACTCTTGCTGATGCAACTGATGTAAAAATCGAATTCGTTGCTAAAGATGGTTCAACTACTGTCTTAAAAGCGAGTACTCCACTAAAATCAGGTGAAATAATCGACAGTTCAGTAATGAACTTGAACGCTTTAAAAACGTTTATTACCAAAACAATTGCAGAAGCAAAAAAATTAAACGTTTTACTTTCGGTTCACCTGAAAGCTACTATGATGAAAGTTTCTGATCCTATTATTTTTGGAGCAATCGTAGAAGTATATTTCGCCGCTGTTTTCGAAAAATACGCTGCCTTATTTAATGAATTGAATATTGATACCAGAAACGGTTTGGGTGATGTATATGCAAAAATTGCAGGACAACCAATGCAGGCTGAAGTAGAAGCTGCATTAAACCAAGCAATAGCAAACGGACCAGCATTGGCCATGGTAAATTCTGAAAAAGGAATTACTAATCTTCACGTTCCTTCGGATGTGATTGTGGATGCTTCTATGCCAGCCATGATTCGTACTTCAGGACAGATGTTCAATAAAGACGGAAAACAACAAGATACCGTAGCTATTATACCAGACAGAAGTTATGCCGGTGTTTATACTGCAACTATTGATTTTTGTAAAAAACACGGTGCTTTTGACCCAACTACAATGGGAAGTGTACCAAACGTAGGCTTGATGGCACAAAAAGCAGAAGAATATGGTTCTCATGACAAAACATTCCAAATGACTGCTGACGGAGTGGTTCGTGTTGTAGACACGAATGGAAACGTTTTAATGGAACAGGCTGTTGAAGCTAAAGATATTTTCAGAATGTGTCAGGCAAAAGATGCTCCAATTCAAGACTGGGTTAAATTGGCTGTAAACAGAGCGCGTTTATCTAATACTCCCGCTATTTTTTGGTTGGATAATAATAGAGCACACGATAGAGAACTTATTGAAAAAGTTACAAAATATTTAAAAGATCACGATACTACCGGTTTAGACATTCAAATCCTGAATCCTATTGAAGCAACAAACTTCACATTGGAAAGAATCGTAAAAGGATTGGATACTATTTCTGTAACAGGAAACGTATTACGTGATTATTTAACAGACTTATTCCCAATTTTAGAAGTGGGAACATCAGCAAAAATGCTATCAATTGTTCCATTAATGAATGGTGGTGGTTTGTTTGAAACTGGTGCAGGTGGATCAGCTCCAAAACACGTAGAGCAATTTACGGCAGAAGGATATTTACGTTGGGATTCTCTTGGTGAGTTCTTGGCTTTAGGTGCTTCATTGGAGCATTTGGGACAAACGTTAAACAATTCTAAAGCAATTGTTTTAGCGGAAACTCTTGATGTTGCCACAGAGAAATTCTTAGCAACTGATAAATCTCCAGCACGTAAACTAGGAGGAATTGACAACCGTGGTTCTCATTTTTACTTAGCAATGTATTGGGCAGAGGCTTTGGCAGCACAAGATAAAGAGGCTGGATTAAAAGCGATCTTTACTCCTATTGCAGCAGAATTTACAGCAAATGAAGCCAAAATTAACACCGAGTTAATTGCAGCACAAGGGAAACCACAAGACATTGGTGGTCATTACCAACCAAATCCTGAATTAACAAGCAAAGCAATGCGTCCAAGCGAAACGTTCAATACAATATTGGCAAAAATCGCTTAATAAATGCTTTATAAGTAATACTATTGAACAGACGACTGGAAACGGTCGTCTTTTTTTTATATTAGCAATACCTTAACATCTGTTATAATGCAATTGAAATTCTATTTAATGTAATTTGCATTTCTTCCTTTCGATAAAATTTAAACAATGACTCCAAAGAAAATTATTACCTTTTTAGTTGTATTATTATCCTCGTTCTTTTCTTTCGCCCAAGAGAAATTTACGCTGAGCGGAACTATTATTGATGCCTACAGCAATGAAACTTTAATAGGTGTCAATGTTGTAATTCCAGAACTAAAAACAGGCGTAACCACCAATGAATATGGGTTTTACTCCCTCACTGTTCCTCAAGGAAAATATACTGTACAAATCAGCTATTTGGGATATCAGACCATTGAGGAATCAATAAATCTGAACCAAAACATAAAAAATAATTTCAATTTATACAGTAATGAAACGGCATTGAAAGAAGTTATCATTACCGATAATAAAACAAAAATAGACATCAAGAAACCCGAAATGAGCGTTAATAAACTCTCTATTTCAACCATCAAGAAAATGCCTGTTGTTTTGGGTGAGGTTGATGTTTTAAAATCTATTTTATTACTTCCCGGAGTTACTAATGCTGGCGAAGGTGCCTCTGGTTTCAATGTTCGTGGTGGCGGAGCCGATCAGAATTTGATTCTATTGGACGAAGCAACTATATTCAACTCTTCGCATGTTTTTGGTTTTTTCTCTGTTTTTAATCCAGATGCCATCAAAGATTTAAAATTATACAAAGGAGGAATTCCAGCCCGTTATGGCGGAAGAGCTTCATCTGTTTTAGATATTTATCAAAAAGACGGCAACAGCA
Source organism: Flavobacterium sp. XS2P24 (assembly GCF_030010285.1). Lineage (NCBI taxonomy): Bacteria > Pseudomonadati > Bacteroidota > Flavobacteriia > Flavobacteriales > Flavobacteriaceae > Flavobacterium > Flavobacterium sp. XS2P24. The sequence goes on along the minus strand of NZ_JASCRU010000034.1, from coordinate 23,853 downwards.
AAGGATTTCATGTCAATGGCGGAATCGGATTGATTTCCAGCAGGATTTTGGCCGAAGGACCATTGGTAAAAGACAAAGGTTCATTCCTTATTGGCGGTAGAAGTTCCTATGCGCATTTATTCCTGAAATTATCCGAAGAACAAAAAAACAACTCGGCATATTTTTATGATTTGAATACCAAGTTGAGTTATAAATTAGATGCTAACAACAGCCTGTATTTATCCGGTTATTTTGGACGGGATGTTTTCAGCCTGAACAAAAGCTTCACCAATATTTATGGAAATGCAACTTTAAACCTCCGTTGGAACCACTTGTTTTCTGAAAGATTATTTTCGAATTTATCTTTAATTTACAGCGATTATTATTACGGCCTGGATTTAGATTTTGTAGGTTTCAAATGGGATTCCGGCATTAAAAACTACAATATCAAATACGATTTCAAGAATTATATTTCGGATAAATTCAAATTGAATTACGGGATAAACGGAATTTATTACGAGTTCAATCCTGGAACTATTCAGCCATCTGATGCTGACTCTGGAATTAATTTTGATCAATTGGATAAAAAATATGCTTTTGAACCGGCACTTTATATCAATGCTGATCACGAAATATCCAGTAAAATAGCACTTTCCTATGGACTTCGCTATAGTATGTTTTATCGCTTAGGACAATCTACCGTGAATATTTATGAAAATGACAATCCGGTAATCTTCAATTCAGAATTACAGATTTATGAAAAAGCAACTCCAATTAGCACCAAGTTCTACGATAGAAATAAAGTCATTCAAAGCTATAATTACTTGGAACCGCGATTTTCATTGGCGTATCAAATCAATGAAGACCAATCTGTAAAAGCAAGCTACAACAGAATGGTACAGTATTTACAACTAATTTCGAATACCTCATCACCTACTCCGCTTGATGTCTGGACGCCAAGCGATAGTTTTATCAAGCCACAAATTGCTGATCAAGTAGCTTTGGGTTACTTTAAAAATTTCGAAAATGATATGTATTCACTTGAAGTAGAAACGTATTATAAAGAAGTGCAAAACCGATTGGATTATATTGATGGCGCTGATTTGATTGCCAATAAAGCCATTGAACAAATAATCCTGAACGGTCAATTAAGATCCTATGGTTTAGAAATCATGTTCCGAAAAAACGAAGGGAAATTTAACGGCTGGATTTCGTATACATTATCCAAATCAGAGCAGCAAACTCCCGGAAGAACGCCAATAGAAACAGGAATCAACAACGGTCAATGGTACAATTCAGTATATGACAAACTGCATAATATTGCCATAACCACTTCTTACAATTGGAACGAAAAATGGTCTTTTGGAGCTAATTTCGCCCTGCAAACCGGACAACCAGTAACGTATCCCGTTGGGCAATATGAATACTTAGGAATCAATGTACCCAGTTATGGACTGAGAAATGAGAATCGTCTTCCGGCATACCATCATCTGGATATTGCCGCAACTTTGACTCCAAGAAAAAACAAAAACAGAGAATGGAAAGGAGAATGGGTTTTTAGTATTTACAATTTGTACAATCGAAAAAATGCCGCCTCTATCAATTTTAGACAAAACTCAGATACTGGAAGCAATGAAGCTGTAAAAACTTCGATTTTTGGTGTTGTTCCTGCGGTGAGTTATAATTTCAAATTTTAAGCTTCGAATTCAATAAAGCAAAGAAATAAAAAATAAAATCATGAAAAAAATAACACTATATCTGGTACTTTTCATTGCTGTTTTTTCGGCAAGTTGTGAAGATGTTGTCGAAGTAGATTTAGACAATGCACCACCAAAACTGGTTATTGAAGCAGCAATCAATTGGAAAAAAGGAACTTCAGGAAGCCAACAGAAAATAAAACTAACCACTACCACCGGATTTTACAGCACTGAAATTCCAAAAGTTTCCGGAGCAACAGTTTCCATTAAAAACAGCGCTAATGTAGTTTTCAATTTTTCTGAAATCCAAAATACAGGCGAATATACTTGTGCTACTTTTATACCTGTAATCAACGAAACCTATACACTGACAGTGATCAGCAATGGCAATACCTACACTGCTACCGAAACATTGAAACCCGTTACGCCCATAACAAAAATTGTTCAAAACAACCAAGGAGGTTTTACTGGCACAGATATAGAAATTAAAACATTTTATCAAGATCCAGCAAGTGAATCGAATTACTACCTCTACAAATATGTGTATTCAAACCAAGTAAAATCAAACTATTATGTAGACCAAGATGAGTTTTTTAACGGAAACGAATTCTTCAGTATCTCGCAAAATGATGATTTAAAAAAAGACGATAAAATCGAAATAAGCCATTTTGGGATTTCTAAAGCATATTACAATTACATGAGTGTTTTAGTAAGTATTGCCGGAAATAATGGCGGCGGACCGTTTCAATCTCCGCCAGCAACCGTTAGAGGAAACATCATCAACACCACTGATGCGGCTAATTATCCATTAGGCTATTTTTCCCTTAGTGAAGTCGATATTAGAAATTACACTATTGAATAAGTATATTTGCATGTAATTTTCAATTCATAATTAACTATGTCCTCACATCATATCGTTCGCGACGACCAAGAACCTGCTTTAATCATTGCCAACGGCGCTTCCTGCAACCCGGAACTATTGGGTCAATTACTGGAATGGTCGCCACTTGTGGTAGTATTAGATTCGGCTATGGTGCGTGTTATGGAATTAGACATCAAAGTCGATGTGCTTTTAGGCGATTTCGACAGAGGATTTGATCCTGGAATTTACAGAACATCTCAATTTCCAATCGAAATCATTCATACTCCGGACCAAAATAAAACCGATTTAGAAAAGGCTTTTGACTATTTAATCGAAAGAAAAATTCCCGCAGTAAATGTGGTTTGGGCAACCGGACGAAGAGCCGATCATACCATTACCAATCTTACCAACATCACACGATACAGAAATCTATTGAAAATTGTGATTCTGGACGATCACTCGAAAGTGTTTTTATTGCCTAAGAAATTCGAAAAATGGTACACGGCAAACACTCCTATTTCTTTAATTCCCATCGGTCACGTTACTGGAATTCATTCTGATAATTTATTTTATCCATTGAAAGATGATAGTCTGACCATTGGTTACAGAACCGGAAGCAGCAATCATGTTATCAAGGACGGCATTGTAACAATAGAACATGACGAAGGTGATTTATTGATGATGGAATGTCTGGATTAGGACTTATTGAATAGTCAACAATGCATTTCTCACAATTTCATAATGACTCCACGGGATAAAATGATTTGCTTTTTCGATCGTTATTGTATCCATTGATTTAGCATTAACAAAACTTTTTTTTATGAAGTCCATATTGCTGTACGGCACCAAAACATCTTTTGTTCCATGAATAACGGTAACATCGCTAGTAATGTTTTTCAGTTCTAGCTCTAAGTCTACTAAATCTTGTTTCAGCCACCACAACTCATCATTAGACGGGCGCAATGCTCCGGGAATCAAATACCGCAAAGGCGAAACTTTGATAACGGTTCTCCATTTTTCTGGGTTTTCAGCTTTTGGGTCCAATGATCCAGCCAGAATTACTAATCGTTTGTACCAAGTTGGATTATCTACAGCTAATTTAGCCACAACTGGTCCGCCAACGGAATGTCCTACCAAAATTAGTGGCTTTTTATTATCGATTTTTTTTATAAACTCCGAAATTCTTTTAGATTGCACACTTACATTTTGAGCATCCCCAAAATCACTGTACCCAAAACCAGGTCGGTCAATAGCAATCATTCGGTATTTTTTCAACAATAAAGTGTCTTTAAGATATTCTTTAAAGGCATTCCAACTTCCTGGCGAACCGTGTACAAAAAACAATGTCGGATTTTGCGCATTACCCGTTTCTACATAATGAATTTTATAGCCTTCAAAAGCAATTGTTTTATCCTGAAATTCTATTTTTGATGGCGCAAAAAAAGTGATGGTTTCTTTATTCGAAAATCGCATCATCATACAAGACTGACACATTATGATATAGAAAAACATAAAACTGTAAGCTATGTATCTCTTTTTGAATTTAAATGAAGCGAGCATAAAAGTCATACTATTTGTATTTTTTATAAAAGTAACCGTTTTTATGTTTCAAAAAAGCGGCAATATTCTAATTTTATGATTTATTTTTTATTCGTTTAATAGGTCAAAGTCGTCTTTATGCGTTTACAAAATAGTTATGCCTATCTTTGCATCGAAATATAGAAAATGAAACCGAAAACGATTACCGAAAAGACTAATTTACATCCCAGAAATCTTGATAGATTTGGATATAACTTTGAGCAATTAATAGAAAAATCTCCTGAACTGCAGCATTTTGTTTCTATCAACGAGCATAATATCGAGACTATTGATTTTAGTAATCCTGATGCTGTAAAATCACTCAACAAAGCGTTATTATTATCGCATTATGACATTCAAAACTGGGATATTCCTAAAAATTATCTTTGCCCTCCCATTCCCGGAAGAGCGGATTACATTCATTATATCGCCGATTTATTAGCTTCTGGCAACAACGGAATCATTCCTGAAGGAGAAACTGTTCAAGGTTTAGATATTGGTGTTGGTGCGAATTGCATTTATCCTATAATTGGTAATTCAGCTTACGGATGGAGTTTTGTAGGAACTGATATCGATTTACAAGCAATTGAAAATTGCAGCGCCATCATTGAAGACAATCCAAAATTGATTGATGCCATTAGTTTACAACAACAAACGGAATCGCGTTTTATTTTTAAAAACATAATCACTCCCGAAGACAAATTCACATTCACTATTTGCAATCCTCCTTTTCATGCCTCACAAGATGAAGCTACAAAAAGCACGGTTCGCAAAATAAATAATTTAGAAAATACCAAAACTACAACCCGAGGCGCAGCCGAACGCAGCGTAGCTAAACCTGTTTTAAATTTTGGTGGTCATAATGCTGAATTGTGGTGTGAAGGCGGCGAATTAGGTTTCGTTACCCAAATGATTTACGAAAGTGCAAAATATCCGATGCAGTGTTTATGGTTCACGACTTTAGTGTCTAAAAAAGAAAATCTTTCCAGTCTTTACAAAACATTAAACAAGGTTAGTGCTGTCGAAGTTAAAACGATTGATATGGCTCAAGGCCAAAAAACAAGCCGAATTGTAGCTTGGACTTTTTTGAGTTCAGCACAACAAAAAGCCTGGAAGTTTTAAGTTTTTCTAAACTTTTTTTCTTAAATTCCTTTGTACATTTGCAATCAGCAATTTAATTAAATGAATTTCCAAGTAGTATCCGATTACCAGCCAAAAGGCGACCAACCGCAAGCGATTGAAAAATTAGCTCAAGGGATTATTGATGGTGATAAATTCCAGACACTTTTAGGAGTTACCGGATCTGGAAAAACATTTACAGTGGCCAATGTGATTCAGGAAGTACAAAGACCAACTTTGGTTTTGGCACACAATAAGACTTTGGCAGCACAATTGTATTCGGAATTCAAGCAATTTTTTCCGAATAATGCCGTGGAATATTTCGTTTCGTACTACGATTATTATCAGCCTGAAGCATTTATGCCCGTAACAGGCGTTTTCATCGAAAAGGATTTATCCATCAATGAAGAACTGGAAAAAATGCGAATGTCAACCACTGCTTCATTGCTTTCAGGACGAAGAGATATTTTGGTTGTGGCATCGGTTTCCTGTTTGTACGGTATTGGAAATCCCATAGAATTTCAGAAAAACTTGATTCCGATTGAGAAAGGACAAATCATTTCCCGAACCAAATTATTACATCAACTGGTGCAAAGTTTATATTCCAGAACTGAAGCCGATTTTAATCCCGGAAGTTTCAGAATAAAAGGTGATACAGTAGATGTTTATCCTAGTTATGCAGATGAAGCGTATAGAGTTCATTTCTTTGGTGATGAAATCGAGGAAATAGAAAGTTTCGACACAAAGAATTCTCAGGTCATCGAAAAATTTGACAGATTAACGATTTATCCTGCTAATATGTTTGTGACTTCTCCGGATGTTTTGCAAAATGCCATTTGGGAAATACAACAGGATTTAGTGAAACAAGTCGATTATTTCAAAGAAATTGGAAAACATTTAGAAGCAAAACGATTAGAAGAGCGAACCAATTTTGATTTAGAAATGATTCGTGAACTTGGTTATTGCTCCGGTATTGAAAATTATTCCCGTTATCTCGATGGTCGTTTAGCTGGAACAAGGCCTTTTTGCTTGCTGGATTATTTCCCGAAAGATTATTTAATGGTGGTCGATGAAAGTCACGTGACACTTTCCCAAGTCAGCGCTATGTATGGCGGAGACAGAAGCCGAAAAGAAAACTTAGTGGAATATGGTTTTAGACTTCCGGCAGCAATGGACAATCGCCCTTTGAAGTTTGAAGAGTTTGAAGCCATGCAAAATCAAGTTATTTATGTTTCGGCAACACCCGCTGATTATGAATTACAAAAAACCGAAGGAGTTGTTGTGGAGCAAGTGATTCGTCCGACAGGATTATTGGATCCAATTATTGAAATCCGTCCAAGCTTAAATCAAATTGATGATTTAATTGAAGAAATTCAGGTTCGAGCCGAAATTGATGAACGTGTTTTGGTAACGACTTTAACCAAAAGAATGGCGGAAGAATTAGCCAAATATTTAACCAAAGTCAATATTCGCTGCCGTTATATTCACTCTGAAGTAGATACTTTGGAACGAATAGAAATCATGCAAGATTTACGAAAAGGAATTTTTGATGTGTTAATTGGTGTGAATTTACTTCGTGAAGGTTTGGATTTACCTGAAGTTTCATTGGTAGCAATTTTAGATGCAGACAAAGAAGGTTTTCTACGTAGTCATCGTTCGCTTACGCAAACAATCGGTCGTGCAGCGAGAAACCTGAACGGAAAAGCAATTATGTATGCGGATAAAATTACGGCTAGCATGCAAAAAACCATTGATGAAACCAATTATCGCAGAACCAAACAAATTAATTACAATACTGCAAATAATTTGGTTCCTCAAGCATTGAACAAAAAAATAGAAAGTGCCTTTACCAAAAATCCTTTAGCAGATTATGAATTAGGCTACACGCTATCAACTGCCGCCGAACCTATTACTGAATATTTATCAAAACCAGATATTGAGAAACGCATTCGTGAAAAACGAAAAAACATGGAAAAAGCGGCAAAAGAATTAGACTTTATGCAAGCTGCAAAATTACGTGATGAAATAAAAGCGCTGCAAGGGCAATTGTCTTAATTGTGTTGTTCCTGAAAAACATTCAATAAAATCTCGCCATCGATAATAGCATTTGGTGCTTCATTCATCAATTTAAGAATTCGTTTTGTCGCTATAGGATTAAGTCCCATATCAATTGCAATTTGCTGAATCGTAATCATTTCTTTTTCATGCAAAATCCCATCACAATACATTAACAACGCCAGTCTATAAAATTGTTGAATACGCAAAAACTCTGTTTTAATAGGTAATTGTGGTAATTCCTGATGAAATAAATCTTTAAAAACTGCTACATCAAAACTCAATTCCCTAGCAATAATTGCTAAAAAATCATATTCCCTCTTATGCAAATGTCCATCAACTGTGGAAAAAGCAATCATCTCTAAAAGTAAACTCCTCTTTTCTTCGAATGTATTCATCAAATTATTATTTTTAGCTAAAATATTGTTTTTAAATCAAAACACAAAAACTAATAATGATTCGACCACAGTTCCTACTGCTAGTTTTCTTTTTTACAATAGCAAAAATTGCTGCTCAAGACTCTAACGAGTCAAAACAAAGCACTGCTTCAAAACAAGTTTCCACTTTTACTATTGAAGCGCCACAACTGCAAATGACAAAGAAAATTTGGGTGTATTTGCCAGAAAATTATGCAACCTCCAAAAAGAAATTCTCAGTAATTTATATGCATGATGCTCAGAATTTATTTGACACTAAAACTTCCTATTCAGGTGAATGGAATGTGGATGAAAAACTGGACAGCCTAAAAGCGCCTGTTATTGTAGTAGGAATCGAACATGGAAATGATAAACGAATCGATGAATTAACACCTTTCAAAAATGAGAAATATGGTGGTGGAAAAGCAGACAGTTATTTAGAATTTATCGTAAAAACATTAAAACCACAAATCGACAAAACGTATCGAACAAAAACTAAAAAGAAAAACACTATAATCATGGGAAGTTCCCTTGGTGGGCTTACTTCTTATTATGCCATTTTAAAATACCCAGAAATATTTGGAAAAGCGGGTGTGTTTTCTCCCTCGTTTTGGTACAGTAAAGACATTTATGATTTGACTGAAAAATCTAAAAAGATAAAATCTAAAATCTATTTCCTATGTGGAGATCATGAAAGTGACGATATGGTTTCGGATTTGAATAAAATGGAATATTTATTAAATTCAAATAGATGTTACTGTCTTAATTTGAATGAAAAGAAAATTGTAAAAGGCGGACAACATAATGAAAAATTATGGCGGGATGGTTTTGTAAAAGCCGTTTTATGGCTTGGTTATTAAATCTCCTGTTTAAAGAAACTTATTAATTTTAAGTATAAAATCAGATTCAAATGGAACTAATCTTAAGAGAATACAACCTCAAATTAAAACACACGTTTACCATTTCGAGAGAATCGATCGACTTCCAACCTTCTTTGATTGTGGAATTAAAAAGTGGCGGTTTCTCCGGTTTTGGCGAAGCAACTTCTAATCCGTATTACAAAACAACCGTTCCGGTGATGATGCAGGATTTAGAAAAAATTCGTTCTGTAATTGAAGCTGCGACAAATGAAACACCTGGAGAGTTTTGGGCAAAAATTCATCCTTATTTAAAAGACGATATGTTTGCTTTATGCGCTTTGGATATGGCATACAATGATTTATACGCACGCAAAAAAGGAAAGAAATTATATGAATTATGGAATTATACCATCGATAAAAATCCATTGACTGATTATACAATTGGAATTGCATCCATTGAAAAAATGGTTGCAAAAATGAAGGAATTGCCTTGGCCTATTTATAAAATAAAATTGGGAACCAAAGAAGATATTGCCATTGTTACTGAACTTCGGAAACATACGAATGCCATTTTTCGAATTGATGCCAATTGTGGTTGGGGCGTAGACGAAACCATAAATAATGCCGTTGAACTAAAAAAACTAGGCGTAGAATTCTTAGAACAACCCATGAAAGCAGACCATTGGGAAGGACACAAGGAAGTTTTTAAACACTCGGTTTTACCAATAATTGCTGATGAAAGTTGTATCATTGAAGAAGATGTCGCCAAATGTCACAACCATTTTCATGGTGTCAATGTAAAATTGGTAAAATGTGGCGGACTAACTCCTGGAAGACGAATGATTCAGGAAGCCAAAAAATTAGGTTTGAAAACTATGGTGGGTTGCATGACCGAATCAACTGTTGGAATATCTGCGATTGCACATTTATTGCCACAACTGGATTATGTAGACATGGACGGCGCATTGCTTTTGGCAGAAGATATAGCAACTGGTGTAACCATAGATTTTGGAAAAATAAACTATTCTGACTTAAATGGAACCGGTGTAACTTTAATGTAGATTTAAATGAAAGTCAACCAATTTCCGGATCGAATAATTGAAATCGAAAATGAAGAATACCTCTATTTTGGAGGGACGGCTTATTTGGGTTTACCAACGCATCCCGAATTTCAAAAACTGCTTATTAAAAATATTTTGCAATGGGGCACGGCTTATGGAAGTTCGAGAAGTGCCAATATTCAGCTAACCGCCTACGAAAAAGGTGAACAATTTTTAGCCAATTACATCAAAGCAGATACTGTACTCACCCTTTCTTCCGGTATGCTGGCGGGCAAATTAGTTATTGAAGCATTAACACCTGAAACCGATTGCTTTTTTCATTTTCCGGATACGCATACTGCCATCAAAGCACAAAACAGTCTTCCTTTTTTTATTGGAGAAAAATTAAATCCTCGTTTGCTGGATAACGCAACTGAAAAAATCACGATTCTTACAGATTCAGTTCCTTCATTTCATATTAAACCAATCGATCTTACTATAATAAATTCGATTCCGTACAATAAAGAAATTACTTTGGTTATTGATGAATCACATTCGCTTGGAATTTTGGGTATGAATGGTTGCGGAATTTTTTCGACAATCAATCTTCCCAATATTAAAAGAAAAATTATGGTATCCTCTTTAGGGAAAGCCTTTGGATTGACAGGTGGTGTAATTGCCTGTGATTCTGAGTTTATTAATCAAATAGCAAGTCACGACACTTTTGTTTCCGGTGCCGGAATGAATGCTGCATTTGTACAGACAATGGCTGATGCGGACAATATTTATTTGCAACAGCATCAAAAACTAAAAGACAATCTTCAACATATAGATGTAAATTTGATTAAAAACAAAGTAATTCATTTTGATTCAAATTATCCTTTAATTTATCCAGAAATAGAAGGATTAAATGAAATTTTCACAGCAAATAAAATTATCGTAACCAATTTTAAATACCCGACCGACAGTAAAAATCTAAATCGAATTGTAATTACTGCGAATCACCAAAAAGAAGATTTGGATACCATAATTCACATTCTGAACCAAAATCAATTCTAAATCTAAAATTGTGGTGCAATTGCTTTTAAACCGTACCTTTGTAAAAAATTAGAATATGATGACAAACAACGATATCTTTAAAAAACTTCGTGTAGCCTTAATGTTACGTGACGATCAAATAGTTGAAATATTAGAATTAGTAGATTTTAGAATCACTAAATCAGAATTGGGTGCTTTTTTCCGTGATGAAAAACATGAAAATTATATGGAATGTGGTGACCAAGTGTTGCGCAATTTCCTAAATGCATTGGTAATTCACTTGCGAGGAACCAAAGAAAATCCAAAAAATCCAAACGATGTTTTAGCTAAACACAAAGCTCAAATTCCTGTAAAAGAAGGCGCTTCAGAAAGAACTGAATTCAAAGCAAAGCCAAGAGACGAAGAAAGATCAAGAGGTGACGAAAGTCCTTCAAAATCCAAACCTGCTGCTAAGAAACCGTTCAAAAAACAATTCTCAAAAGGAACTCCAAAAGTTCAAGTAGTGGAGAAAGTAAAATTTAATTTCGGTAAGAATAAAAAATCATAAGTAGTGCAGATTTGTTTGCCTCTACTAAATTAAAGCAAAAAAATCCTGAACTCTCGTTCAGGATTTTTTTTATATCTTTAAAAATGTCTCAATCAAAAATACTTTAAGAACTGCAGCTTAACATAGAACATCCGACTTTATCTCTCGCCCAATCGGGCCTTTTGGCAAACCATTTTTGCAAATTCGGTTGTTCGTTATAAGGATTTTTAAGCATTTCAAATAATTCGTTCAGCAACGAATAATCTCCCTTATCCGCGTCATCAATACACAACTGCGCCATGTAATTTCGCAATACATATTTTGGATTCACTGTATTCATTTGCTCTTTTCTTTCAGAATCAGAAAGTGTTTCTTCATTGATTCGAATAGTGTATTTCTCAAACCAATCGTGCCAATCTTTCAATATTGCTTCATTCAAATCCTTTTCATTATAGAAGGCGTCTTTTATGGTATTGAAAGCATTTATTACAATATCCGCTTTGGTAACAGTACTCAGGTTCCTAAAGAAAATAGTCATATCAGTTTCTACTCGTTCCAACAATTGAGTCAAACTCTGAATCAAAACTACATCTTGTTCTTTTTTGATTTGGAAACCAAGTTTATTTTGCATCATATTCAAATACTCCTTTTCGTACTCTACACTAAAAGCATCTAAAATAGTTTCCAGCGGTTTCACTTCCTTTATCAAAGGATACAATGCGTTTGCCAATTGATACAGATTCCAAAGCGCAATTTCAGGTTGATTGCCAAAACGGTATCTTTTATGCTGTATATCGGTTGTATTGGGCGTCCAACTGGAGTTGTAATCGTCCAACCAACCGTAAGGACCGTAATCAATGGTGATGCCGTGAATAGACATATTATCGGTATTCATAACCCCATGAACAAAACCTACGCGTTGCCAATGAACAATCATCTTGAGTGTAGTTTGGGTAACTTCTTGAAAAAAGGCCAGGTATTTTTCGACACCTTCTTGTTGAATATGAGGAAAATGATGTTTAATGGTAAAATCCGCCAATAATTTGAGATTAACATAATCTTCCCGAGCTGCAAATAATTCAAAACTTCCAAAACGAATAAAAGAAGGAGCTACTCTACAAACAATGGCGCCTTTTTCATAGGCAGGATTTCCATTATACAGAACATCACGCAATACTTGATCTCCAGAAAGCATTAGCGAAAGCGAACGTGTGGTAGGAACTCCCAAATAATGCATTGCTTCGGCACATAAATATTCTCGAATGGAAGAACGCAATACGGCAAAACCATCTGCAGTTCGGGAATATGGTGTTGGCCCTGCTCCTTTTAGTTGCAAAGTGTATGTTTTATTATCATGAACTACTTCGGTAAGATTGATAGCACGACCATCTCCTAATTGTCCAGCCCAATTCCCAAATTGATGTCCGGCATAACATAAGGCAAAAGGTTTCGTTTCCGGAAAAACAGTACTTCCTGAAAAAGTATTTAAAAAATCAGCGGAAAGTATATCTTCCTGAGAAAGACCAATAGCATTAGCCACTTCAATCGAAGCGTGAATCAGCGATGGATTTGAAGGTTTTTTTGGCAAAACAAACGAATAACAAGCTTGTTGCACTTGCCTTGGCATATTGATATCACTCGTATCAGCAGGTAGCTCGGCTATAAAATTATTTTGCAAATGAAGTTTCATAATATTTAAAAAAGAATTTTTTACAATAGTAAAGGTAACGGTTGTAAGTCAGTATTATTTATACTTTTATTTATTTTTATGATTTTTAAGTCCTAAAAATTCTAGCTATAAAAAAACATGTCCCATAAAAATAGATTTCAAAAAACAAAAAATCTACAGGTAAAAACAAAAAAATCCTGAGCTTTCACTCAGGATTTTTTAAAATATATAACAATTTTCTAATTAAGAAAGTGCTGCTTTTACTTGGTCAGCTGCTTCTTGAAATTCAACAGCAGATAAAATTGGCATTCCTGAATTATCAATTAATTCTTTTGCGATAGCTGCATTTGTACCTTGTAAACGAACAATGATTGGTACTTTAATTGCATCACCCATATTTTTGTAAGCATCAACAACTCCTTGCGCCACACGGTCACAACGAACGATTCCACCAAAAATATTAATCAAAATTGCTTTTACGTTTTGATCTTTTAAGATAATACGGAAAGCAGTTTCAACACGTTTTGCATCAGCAGTTCCACCTACGTCAAGGAAGTTAGCAGGCTCAAAACCAGCATACTTAATTAAATCCATGGTTGCCATAGCTAAACCAGCTCCGTTCACCATACATCCTACTGTACCGTCAAGATCAACATAGTTTAAACCTACTTCTTTTGCTTCAACTTCGATTGGGTTTTCCTCACGAACGTCACGCATGTCAGCATATTTCTTTTGTCTGTATAAAGCATTATCATCGATATTTACTTTAGCATCTACAGCCATAATTTTATTATCAGATGTTTTTAAAACCGGGTTGATTTCAAACATCGAAGCATCAGATCCAATATAAGCATTGTATAAAGAATCGATGAATTTCACCATTTCTTTGAAAGCATTTCCAGAAAGACCTAAGTTAAAAGCAATTCTTCTTGCTTGAAAACCTTGTAATCCAACAGAAGGATCAACCTCTTCAGTAAAAATTAAATGTGGAGTGTGCTCCGCAACTTCTTCAATATCCATTCCACCTTCAGTAGAATACATAATCATGTTACGACCTGTAGCTCTATTCAATAAAACAGAAACATAAAACTCAGAAGTTTCACTTTCACCAGGATAATAAACATCTTCAGCGATTAAAACTTTGTGTACTTTTTTACCCTCAGCAGAAGTTTGAGGAGTTATCAATTGCATTCCGATGATTTGCTCTGAAATCTCTTCTACTTGTTGTAAATTTTTGGCAAGTTTAACTCCACCACCTTTTCCACGTCCACCTGCATGAACTTGGGCTTTTACAACATACCAACTTGTACCAGTTTCGGTAGTTAATTGTTTTGCAGCAGCAACCGCTTCTACTGGGCTATTAGCAACGATTCCGCGTTGAATGCGAACTCCGTAGCTAGCTAAAATCTCTTTTCCTTGATATTCGTGTATGTTCATAATATAGAATTTGTCTGGATTCTGAATTTATTTCAGAATAAAAGTGGCACAAAAATAGCAAAATTAAACTTAAGTGTTATTTTTTTTTCAATTTAAATGGAGTCTAAATTTAGATATTTTAAACCCGGCAATAACAGGCATCAAATTATAAAAAATATAAAAATTAATTACTAATTTGTTATAAATATTGAAGAAAAACCATCAGTAAAACATTTCTCTCAAAATTCCGGGCTTTAAGGCTCAAATTTCATTTTGTTTTTGTCGAAAAATCAAATCAGATGTCCTTAAATCTTATTATTGTGATTTATTTAACCTTTTTCTATTAGAACTGTAAAAACAAGGCGTTTTTAACTTTTAAGCCTGTTATATGTTACTAAATCTTTAATTTTGTAAAAAAAAATATTAAGCATGAAAGTTAAAGAACAAGGCCTTTATTTGCCCGAATTTGAACACGACAATTGCGGAGCAGGATTCATTTGTAATTTGAATGGAATTAAATCAAATGATATTATACACAAAGCACTGGACATTCTAATCAAATTAGAACACCGTGGTGCTGTGAGTTCAGATGGCAGAACTGGAGATGGAGCTGGAATATTATTTGATATCCCTCATGATTTTTTTAAGAAAGTATGTGATTTTGAAATCCCAGAAGCTAGACAATATGCTGTAGGAATGGTTTTTATGCCTAAAAGTCCAAACCAAGTAGCTTTTTGTAAAACAACTTTTGAAGCATCAATACGTGATCAAAATTTAGAAGTTTTAGGATGGAGAGATGTCCCTGTAGATGTTTCTAATTTGGGTCAAATTGCTGCTGAAAAAGAACCAACCGTTAAACAAGTATTTGTTGGTAAAAATGGATTAGACCTTACAGAACAACAATTTAACGCCAAAATGTTTGCGGGAAGAAAAATTGCTGAGCATACAATCAGGAATTCACGAATTTCAGAAAGTTACAGATTCTATTTTTCAAGTTTCTCCACTACAACCATTATATACAAAGGTTTGTTGATGCCGGAAGACATCAGTAGATACTATACTGATTTGTTAGACGATGACTTGGTAACCAGATTAGCTTTGGTTCACCAACGTTTCTCTACCAATACATTTCCATCTTGGGAATTGGCACAACCTTTCCGTTACATGTGCCACAATGGTGAAATCAATACACTTCGCGGGAATATTAGCCGTATGCGTGCTCGTGAAGAACTGATGAAAAGTGATGTTTTTGGTGATGACATCAAAAAATTATTCCCAATTATTTTAGAAGGAAAATCAGATTCGGCTTCAATGGATATGGTAATTGAACTGTTATTGATGACAGGTCGTTCTCTACCGGAAGCAATGATGATGGTTGTTCCTGAAGCTTGGGAAAAACACCAAACCATGTCGGAAGACAAAAAAGCGTTTTACGAATACAATGCATGCATCATGGAACCATGGGACGGACCAGCTTCTATTCCTTTTACAGATGGTAACGTTATTGGTGCTTTATTGGATAGAAATGGATTGCGTCCATCTCGTTATACATTGACTAAAAGTGGTTTTGTAATTATGTCTTCAGAGATTGGTGTTCTTGATATCAAACCAGAAGATGTGATTCAACACGGTCGTTTAGAACCAGGAAAAATGTTTTTGGTTGACATGAACGAAGGTCGTATCATTGAAGATGATGAGATTAAAAATGCGATTGTAACCAAACGTCCTTACAAACAATGGTTGGATGAAAATTTATTGCAATTAGCAAAAATCCCTTATACTGACAATCCAATCCCTACGGAAAATATTGATTTCGAAACAAGACAACGTTTGTTTGGTTACACAATAGAGGATTTAAAAACAATCATAAACCCAATGGGAGCTGAAGGTGCAGAAGCATTAAGTTCTATGGGTAACGATACTCCGCTAGCTGTTTTATCTGATCAGCCACAACTGTTATACAACTATTTCAAACAATTATTTGCTCAGGTTACCAATCCACCTTTGGATGGTATTCGTGAAGAAATCATTACTGATATCAGTTTAGCGATTGGTGGAGATTTTAATATTTTTGATATTGAGCCTAAGCATTGTAAAAAATTAAAAATACAAAATCCTGTAATTTCAAACGAGGATTTAGATAAAATAAGAAATATTGATCATGCTGATTTCAAATCAGTCACTATTTCTACATTATACGATATAAAAAAAGGAGTAAACGGGCTAGAACGCGCTTTGGAAAGAGCAGTTCAGGCGACTTTCAAAGCAGTTTCAGAAGGTTGCAACATTGTGATTCTTTCGGATAGAGGAGTAAGCGAAAAAATGGCTCCAATACCAATGTTATTGGCGTGTTCTTATATTCATCATTCGCTTAACATTCTGAAAGTTCGTTCTAAATTTGGAATCATAATAGAATCCGCAGAACCTCGCGAACCACATCATTTTGCCTTACTATTTGGTTATGGTGCCAGCGCAATTAATCCTTACATGGTAAATGAAATTATTCATAACCAAGTTAACCAAGGTTTTATCACTGGTGTAAAAGCAGATTATGCTATTAAAAACTATAATAAAGCTATTGCAAAAGGGATTCTGAAAATCATGAATAAAATTGGTATCTCTACTTTACATTCGTATAGAGCGGCACAAATTTTTGAAATTTTAGGATTAAACAAAACATTCACTTCTAAATATTTCCCATACACTCCTTCCAGAATTGAAGGAATTGGGCTAATGGAAGTAGAAAAAGAAATCAAGAAAAGGTACCAAAAAGCATTTCCAAATTCAAAAGTCAGCAATTTATTGCCTTTAGAAATTGGAGGTATTTACAGATGGAGAAGATCAGGAGAAAAACACATGTTTAATCCAACGACGATTTCTAAATTGCAACAAGCAGTACGTTTAAACAGTCCTGAGAGTTATAAAGAATACTCTAAAATGGTGAACGATCAAAGTGAAAACTTGATGACCATCAGAGGTTTATTTGAATTCAATAACTTAGATCCTATTTCAATTGACGAAGTGGAGCCTTGGACAGAAATTGTAAAAAAATTCAAAACTGGAGCCATGTCTTATGGATCTATCAGCCAAGAAGCTCATGAAAATCTAGCGATTGCAATGAACAGAATTGGTGGAAAAAGTAATTCTGGAGAAGGTGGAGAAGATTCTAAACGTTTCCAAAAAGACTTAAATGGTGATTCTAGAAATAGTGCTATTAAACAAGTTGCTTCTGGAAGATTTGGGGTTTCTATCAACTATTTGACAAATGCCAAAGAGATTCAAATAAAAATGGCTCAGGGTGCAAAACCTGGAGAAGGTGGTCAATTACCAGGCGAAAAAGTAGTGCCATGGATTGCTGAAGTAAGAAATTCTACACCTTATGTTGGATTAATTTCACCTCCGCCACACCATGATATTTATTCTATTGAAGATTTATCACAGTTAATTTTTGATTTAAAAAATGCTAATCGTGAAGCTCGAATTAATGTAAAATTAGTTTCTGAAGTGGGTGTTGGAACAATCGCTGCCGGTGTTGCTAAAGCAAAAGCAGACGTGATTTTGATTTCAGGATACGACGGAGGAACCGGAGCTGCACCATTAACATCACTGCAACATACTGGTATTCCTTGGGAACTTGGATTAGCCGAAGCACAACAAACATTAATTCTAAATGATTTAAGAAGTCGTGTAGTTTTAGAATGTGACGGACAATTGAAAACAGGGCGTGATGTTGCTATCGCTGCATTACTTGGAGCTGAGGAATTTGGTTTTGCAACCGCTCCTTTAGTAGCATCTGGTTGTATTATGATGAGAGCATGTCACTTGAATACGTGTCCTGTAGGTATCGCTACTCAAGATCCTGAATTGAGAAAAAATTTCAAAGGAACACCGGAACACATCATCAACTTCATGTATTTTATTGCTGAGGAGTTGAGAGAAATCATGGCACAACTTGGATTTAGAACATTAAAAGAAATGGTGGGACAATCTCAAAAATTGAATGTCAATAAAGCCATCAAGCATTATAAAGCAAGTGGATTAGATTTATCTACTATTTTATATAAACCAGAAAAAGCTAAAGAAGTTCCAAACCACAATACGACTACACAAGACCATGCTTTAGACCATGTACTTGATTTTGAAATTATAAAAGCGGCTATTCCTTCTATTTATAGAAAAGAAAAAACAAGAGTTACTTTTGATATCAAAAACACAGATCGTTCCGTTGGAGCTATATTGAGTAATGAAATTTCAAAAATATATGGTGCACAAGGTTTACCTGAGGACACAATATTAGTTGATTTTACAGGTTCTGCCGGACAAAGTTTTGGTGCTTTTGCAACAAATGGTCTATCTTTTAAAATACATGGAAACTGTAATGATTATTTAGGAAAAGGACTTTCTGGAGGTAAATTAATTATAAAAGTCCCTCCTACTGCTACTTTCAAACCAGAAGAAAATATCATTATTGGTAACGTGGCACTTTACGGAGCAATCACTGGTGAAGCTTATATTAATGGTATGGCTGGAGAACGTTTTTGTGTAAGAAATTCTGGAGCAACAGCTGTTGTAGAAGGGATTGGAGATCATGGATGCGAATACATGACCGGAGGAACTGTAGTGGTTTTAGGAAAAACAGGAAGAAATTTTGCTGCAGGAATGAGCGGTGGTATTGCTTATGTTTTTGATCCAAATAAAAAATTCGATGCTACATTATGTAATATGGAAATGGTCGCTTTTGAAACATTGGAAGATGATGACTTTACTAAACTGAGACGTTTGATAAAAAATCATTCTATGTATACCAATAGTCCTTTGGCAAAAAGGATTTTAGAAGATTGGGAAAACCAACGCAACCATTTTATCAAAGTAATGCCTACTGATTACAAAAAAGCATTACAGAGATTGGCAGAAGAAAAAAAAATTGAAGAACTAATAGCACTATAGTCATGGGAAAGATAGGAGGATTTAAAGAATATACTAGAACCGACGAAAGTAATGTTGCTGTTCCAGAAAGAGTATCGAATTATGATGAATTTACAATTCCGTTAACCAAAGATAAAATCAAAGAACAAGGATCCAGATGTATGGATTGTGGGATTCCATTTTGCCACAGTGCCTGTCCATTAGGAAATTTGATTCCAGATTTTAATGACATGGTACATCAGGAAGAATGGGAAAGTGCATTGAAAATATTGCAATCAACCAATAACTTTCCAGAATTCACAGGCCGTTTATGCCCTGCTCCATGTGAAAAATCATGTGTATTAGGAATTATAAGCGAGCCAGTAGCTATCGAGAATATTGAAAAAAATATTATCGAAAGAGGTTTCGCTGAAGGTTGGATTAAACCACAACCACCAGAAGTTAGAACAGGAAAAACAGTAGCTGTAATAGGCTCTGGCCCTGCTGGTTTAGCGGCTGCACAACAATTAAATCGTGCAGGACACACTGTTACGGTTTTTGAAAGAGACAATACCATTGGAGGATTATTACGTTATGGGATTCCAAATTTCAAATTAGAAAAAGGAATTATCGACAGACGTGTTGCTGTTCTAGAAGCTGAAGGAATTACTTTTAAAACTAATGTAAATGTTGGTGTAAACTATAGTGTTGAAGAATTAAATTCTTTTGATTCTATCGTATTATGTGGTGGTGCAACCGAAAGACGAAGCTTGCCTACCAAAGGAATAGAAAGCAAAGGAGTTGTTCAGGCAATGGACTTTTTAACGCAACAAACTAAAGTATTGTACGGAGAATCCATTCCAGATCAAATTAAAGCAACTGGTAAAGATGTTATCGTTATTGGTGGTGGAGATACAGGTTCAGATTGTATTGGAACTTCAAACAGACACGGTGCAAAATCAGTTACTAATTTTGAGATTTTACCAAAACCACCAGTTGGAAGAAGTGAAACTACTCCTTGGCCATTTTGGCCACTGCAATTAAAAACATCTTCTTCACATGAAGAAGGTTGTAATAGAAACTGGCTAATCAATACCAAAGAATTTATTTCTAATGAAAAAGGAGAACTTGTTGGTTTAAAAACCGTTGAAGTGGCTTGGAAAATGACACCTGGACAAAGACCTGAATTGATAGAAAAAGAAGGTTCTGAAAAAGTTTGGCCTTGTGATTTAGCTTTATTGGCACTTGGATTTACAGGTCCGGAGAAAACTTTAAGCGATCAATTAGGATTAGAAATTGATATGAGAAGCAATTTTAAAGCGACTAATTATCAAACTAATGTTCCTCATATATTTACTGCTGGTGACATGCGAAGAGGACAATCTTTAATTGTATGGGCAATATCTGAAGGTCGTGAAGCTGCCAGAGAAGTTGATAAATACTTGATGGGTTATACCAATTTACCTACCAAAGGAAATGGCGATTTACCCAACTTATAGGTTTGAATAACATTTTATAACCCTTGATAGAAAAATTTGTCAAGGGTTATTTTTTTTTATAAAATTTCAAATAAATGTTTAATTTATAACTTTTTGTTAGAATTTGTTAGAATTCATTTATTAGCTTGTGGGACTAAATAAAGAATAATAAATTTGCTCAAAATTAATAATCATGCAATCAAAAGACTTACTACAATTAGCAGAACAATTTGGCAGTCCATTATACGTTTATGATGCCGAAAAAATACAATCTCAATACAACAGATTAACGAAAGCTTTTTCAAAGGTAGATAAGTTGCGCATCAATTATGCAATGAAGGCTTTGTCAAATGTTGCTATACTTCAGTTATTGAAAGAAATGGGGTCAGGATTAGATACTGTTTCAATTCAAGAAGTATTATTAGGACTTCATGCCGGCTACGACCCAGACAAAATATTTTATACTCCAAATGGTGTTTCTCTTGAAGAAATTGAAGAAGTATCGGCGATGGGAGTTCAAATAAATATTGACAACTTATCCATATTAGAGCAATTTGGTACAAAATACCCAAATGTTCCAGTATGTATTAGAATAAATCCGCACGTGATGGCAGGTGGAAATGCAAATATATCTGTTGGTCATATTGATAGTAAATTTGGTATTTCTGTTCACCAATTACCTCATTTAGTTCGTATTGTTGAAAATACTAAAATGAACATTGTGGGAATTCATATGCATACCGGTTCTGATATTTTAGATATCGAAGTCTTTTTATACGCTGCTGAAATATTGTTTGATGCCGCTAGAAACTTTAAAAATCTTGAATTCTTAGACTTTGGAAGTGGATTTAAAGTACCATATAAGAAAGATGATATCGAAACTGACATTGAAGAATTAGGTAAAAAATTATCCAAAAGATTCAATGCCTTTTGTACTGAATACGGGAAAGAATTAACATTAATATTTGAACCTGGGAAATTTTTAGTAAGTGAAGCAGGTTTCTTTTTGGCTAAAGTAAATGTAGTTAAACAAACTACTTCGACTGTTTTTGCAGGAATAGATAGTGGTTTTAACCATTTGATCAGACCAATGTTTTATGGTTCACAACATCATATCGAAAACATATCACATCCAAAAGGGAAAGAACGTTTCTACTCCGTAGTAGGATATATTTGCGAGACGGATACTTTTGCAAATAATAGAAAAATTGCAGAAATAAAAGAAGGTGATATTTTATCTTTTAGAAATGCAGGAGCCTATTGCTTCTCTATGGCATCCAACTATAACTCTAGGTACAAACCGGCCGAAGTGTTATGGATGAATGGTGAAGGGCATTTAATAAGAGCGCATGAAACCTTTGAAGATTTATTAAAAAATCAAATTCCGCTGCCAGTTGCAGCAACAACAGCATAAATAAAAAATCCCATTCGCTAATGCAAATGGGATTTTTTAATAATACGCAATACTATTATTTCTTATCTAACAGCGTATCTAAAACTTCAGATTCAGTTCCATTAGGAAATGGAATTTTCAACATTTGTGAAAGGGTTGGTGCTATTTGAGTAATGAATTTTTTAGTGTGCAATTCTCCTTTTGGAACTTGCCATCCATAAAAAAGCAAAGGCACGTGTGTATCATAACTATTTGGTGAACCATGAGTAGTCCCTGTGGCTTGATATTGCATATAGCCTGTTTTATCAAGTATAACAATATCACCGTTTTGTTTAGGATCATAGCCTTTAGAAATAAAACTTAAAAAATAGTCATCTCCTGACGAAGCTAAAATTTCTTCTTCAGTATACACTCTTTTAACTTGTTCTTGCGTCATCAAAAAATCTTTAAAACTTTGCTTCACTTTGGCTAATTCTAAACCTTTCTGTTTAATAATTTCTTTATTGAAAAAAAGATTAAAGTTAGAATAATCTAATATTAAATCAGCGCCAAAAGTTTCGTTAGAATGTTTTTTTAATGCCTCTACAATGTCTTTCGAAGGAATATTCTTCACATTATATTTATTATCTTTTAGATAATTTGGATTTTCAGCACCAGCGTGATCAGCAGTCAGAAAAAGCAAGTAATTATCCTTTCCAACCGTTTTATCTAAATAGTTTAAAAACTGAGCCAACGTTTGATCTAAACGCAAATAAGTATCCTGCAACTCCATTGAACGTGGTCCAAAAGTATGTCCAACATAATCCGTTGAAGAAAAACTAACCGTCAAAAAATCCGTAATTTCATCTTTGCCTAACTCTTCTTTTTCTATAGCTTTCATGGCTAACTCTGCCAAAATATCATTCCCAAAAGGGGTAGTTCTCAAAACATCTGCTCCTTTTTCTTTATACATTTTACTTAAATCGTATGGGAAAACCGGTGCATTAGCTTTATCTAACTTTCCTTCATAAGGATTGTCATCAGGAAGACTTTCATTATAAGTGGCAATGGGATTCAATAAATTCCATCCTTTATTGATGTAATTCATGTATCGCTTTTCTTGGTTAAATTCAGTTACCCAATTCGGTAGTGCTGAACCGTAAAAAGTACTTGAGATAAAAGCTCCAGTTTTACTGTACCAAAATGCCCAATTAGCAAAATGACCCGCAGGCAAAATTGCTCCACGATCTTTTACACTCATCCCAATTACTTTCCCTTTAAAATTTGTCGCCATCCGCAACTCATCTGTAATGGTGGTGCTTAACAAATTTTTTGGGGACATTGCTCCCTCTTTTTCTGTTCCGTCACCTACTGTTTTAACTGAAGCATCATCAGTACAATACATATCTTTTCCAGTAGCTTTATTAAACCAATCATTCCCTACAATACCATGAGTACATGGAGTAGTTCCAGTATAAATACTCGCGTGACCCGGTGCAGTATAAGTAGGTACATAATTATAATGCATATTGTGAAAAGTATAGCCATTAGTCATCAATCTTTTAAAACCATTCGCAGAAAAATCATCTGAAAAACGATATAGATATTCCATTTTCATTTGGTCTACCACTATACCTACCACTAATTTTGGGCGTTGTTGAGCTTGTGAGTTTAAAGACATAATAAATGTCAAAAACAAAATAATTCTTTTCATATTATATTTTTATTTGATTGTCCGTTTTTAGTCATAATCCTGTAATACTTGCTATTACTAGCCTATCGAATAATTTTTCCTCAAAATACCGTCTGTTAAGCTTGTAAACGAACTCGTTTAGGTATAATT
>NZ_JASCRU010000033.1:0-32830 GCF_030010285.1 Flavobacterium sp. XS2P24 | reverse complement strand
ATCAAAGTAAATTTGCAGCCTAAAAAAAGCGGCTTCTTAAAAGGCCTTATTTGAATTGTGGTATCGTGAAATTTGAAGATTATATTAGAAAAAAGAGGTTTTTTCACTGCCTGACGTCCTGACGCTTCAAGCCGTTCGCGACTTTGGAACTGAGTATTTTCCGCTAGGAAAAACGAAGTTATGAAAATAATTGTTTCCATTTAAACAAAACGAGCAAATGGCTTGAAACGGCTGTTACAAGCTGTGCCAATTATTTAAAGGACGCAATTGCGAAATCAAATCTAATTTTCATTTTTTCTGAAGCATTCACATAGCCAATTATTCTCCCTGGCATTTTTATCAGTTTCCAATATTTTCCATTTTCAGGATTTTTTCCTTCGAAACTTATATATTTTTCATTTTGAACTTTTAGCCACTGTCCATTATCAAGAAACGTTTCTATATGTTTTGAATAAAATCCGGTTGTATTTATAAAAAAAATACAATTATCCTCATAATAAAAGGCATAAAAAATTCTTCCGTGTTGTGGATCCCGAGGCGAGATTTCTTTGCTAATATAACAAGGCAATTGAATATTTTTCTCCAATAAATTTTCAATACAAGTTTCAGTCGTCTTATTTGATTGACAAGCCATAAAAACAGATAGGAAAAGTAAAATATTATACTTCATTCGATGTTATTTAGTGAACGATTGTCTAAGGTATAGCTTGTAACTAGTATATACTACTGACGACATCAGACATATCATCCCTAAATGAGGTAGATATGTCTGATAAAGGTCAGTCTTTATCTGTTTTCAAATGTATAATAATTATCTTATAAATCATCAAAAGGGCTTTTAATTTGTTGAATACTTTTGCAAAGTAAAGGTGAAGGATGGAAGTGGAGCTCTTTATTGTTTTAACCCGAAGGGTAAAATAATAAAAGCGGAAACAAACAGCCTGACCTTGTTGTAGGACTAAACAAAGTAATTTATACGAAAGTGCAACAACAAGGACACGCCCAAAAAAAGCCACAAAAAAAACCGACTTGTTTTCACAAATCGGTTCGTATTTAAAGGTATTTTCGTTTAAACAAATAAGCCTTCGATGCTTAAATAATGTTCTCCGGTGTCGTAACAAAAAGTCAAGACTTTGGCATTTTCAGGGATTTCATGCAGTTTTTTGGCCACTGCTGCGAGCGATGCACCAGAGGATATTCCTACGAACATGCCTTCTTCTTTGGCGGCTCTTTGGGCATAAGTAAATGCTTCGTCTTTGCTCACTTGAATGGTTCCGTCCAGTAAATCAGTATGCAGGTTTGTGGGGATGAATCCTGCTCCAATTCCTTGAATAGGGTGGGGAGCCGGTGCACCACCACTGATTACCGGGGATGCTTCAGGTTCTACGGCATAGACTTTCAGGTTGGGGAAATGTTGTTTTAATATTTCGGCACAACCTGTGATGTGACCGCCGGTTCCTACGCCGGTTATCAAATAATCCAGTCCGTCAGGGAATGCTTTTATGATTTCCTGAGCGGTGGTTGTTTTATGAATTTCAATATTGGCAGGATTCTCAAATTGTAGCGGCGACCAGGCATTAGGCATTTCGGTTACTAATTCCTGTGCTTTTTCCAGTGCGCCTTTCATTCCTTTTTCACGCGGCGTCAAGACAAATTCGGCACCATAAAGGCTCATGAGTCGGCGTCTTTCTATAGACATGGATTCTGGCATGACCAGCATTAATTTATAGCCTTTTACGGCAGCAACCATGGCGAGACCAATTCCCGTATTTCCGGAGGTAGCTTCAATAATAGTGCCTCCTGCTGCCAATAATCCTTTAGCCTCGGCATCTTCAATCATGGCAAGGGCGATTCTGTCCTTGATACTGGCCCCGGGATTAGCACGTTCCAGTTTGATCCAAACATTATGGTTGGCACCAAACAAGCGATTGATTTTTACGTGTGGCGTGTTGCCTATTGTTTCGAGTATGTTGTTGTATTTTGTCATAATTTATATGGAGAAAAAATTAATATCTTTTGTTTCCTGCTGATTCAAAACAGTATTTTTATTGGATTGCATGACAAATGAATACGGATTCACACTCTTGGTTATAAACGTATTTCCGCCTATAATACTGTGGTTTCCTATGATGGTGCTTCCGCCCAAAATGGTGGCATTGGCATAAATAATAACATGGTCCTCTACGGTAGGATGACGTTTTTTTTCCTGCATGTTTTTCTCGACTTGCAACGCTCCCAAAGTAACTCCTTGATAAATACTCACATGTTTTCCTATGGTTGTGGTCTCGCCAATGACAATTCCGGTGCCATGATCTATCATAAAAGGAACGTCGATGGTAGCACTTGGGTGAATGTCAATTCCGGTTTTGCTATGCGCATATTCGGTAAGAATTCGTGGCAGCAGGCAAGAGGTACGGGAAGCAATAGCATTGGCAATGCGATAGACTTCTATGGCAAAAAAACCGGGATAGGAATTGATGATTTCCTGAATGCAATCGGCAGCGGGGTCCGTATCTAATATGGCTTGTGCATCTTTTTGCATGAATCCGTAAAGGTCAGGAAGTACGGTGTAAAAAGATTCGGCGTCATCCAGAATTTCATTGGCTGTCTTATCTTTTACAATCTCCGAAAGGATAGCAATAAAGTTGGCTTTGTTTTGGTCCAAAAGCAATTCGATTTGTATGGTTTCCAAAACTTTCTCGGGAAATAATATTTTGAATAAATCATCAATCCAATTGATAATTTTGGTAGAATCGATGGCTCTTACCCAATTTTTATTTTGGTTTTCATGCAGTGTATTCGAAAAACGGATGGTTTCAGTATTCATTTATGATGGAATAAAATCGAAATGGAATTAGTAAAATGGCTTGAAATACAAATATAAAGCAGAATTGAATAGGTTCATAACGCTGCTTTGTAAATAAATGTTAATATGTTAAATTTCCACAAAATGGATGCTTTGTGTTGGAAATGATTCCATAAAAAAAATCCGATTTGCTTTCACAAATCGGATTAATAAATCTGAAATCAAAAATCGTTAATCTACAATCTATAAATGTATTACCTCGCCATATGCATCAGCTACAGCTTCCATAACTGCTTCGCTCATAGTTGGGTGTGGGTGAATTGATTTAAGGATTTCATGTCCTGTAGTTTCCAGTTTACGCGCTACAACTGCCTCAGCAATCATATCCGTAACTCCGGCACCAATCATGTGACATCCTAACCATTCTCCGTATTTAGCATCAAAGATTACTTTTACAAAACCATCCGGTGTTCCGGCAGCTTTTGCTTTTCCTGAAGCTGAGAATGGGAATTTACCAATTTTCAATTCGTATCCTTTTTCTTTAGCTTGTTTTTCAGTCAAACCTACAGAAGCAATTTCTGGAGTAGCATACGTACAACCCGGTACGTTTCCGTAATCGATAGGTTCTACATGTAATCCTGCAATTTTCTCCACACAGTTGATTCCTTCAGCAGAAGCTACGTGAGCCAATGCTTGTCCTGGCGTAACATCACCAATGGCGTAATAACCAGAAATGTTCGTTTGGTTGTAAGCATTTACCAAAATTTTATCTTTGTCAGTAGCAATTCCTACTTCTTCCAATCCAATGTTTTCAATGTTGGTTTTGATTCCAACAGCCGAAAGTAAAATTTCAGCTTCTAATACTTCTTCTCCTTTTGCTGTTTTCACAAATGCTTTAACACCTGCTCCAGTAGTATCAATTCTCTCAACAGATGAGTTAGTCATGATTTTGATACCTGCTTTTTTCAAAGAACGCTCCATTTGTTTCGAAATGTCTTCGTCTTCAACAGGAACTACATTTGGCATAAATTCTACAATGGTTACATCAGTTCCCATAGAGTTGTAGAAATGTGCAAATTCAATTCCAATCGCTCCGGAACCAACAATAATCATCGATTTTGGTTGCGTTGGTAATGTCATTGCTTGTCTGTAACCAATTACTTTTACACCATCTTGAGGCAAGTTTGGTAACTCGCGTGAACGCGCTCCAGTCGCTACAATGATATGATCTGCACTGTATTCAGTAACTTTATTGTCTTTGTCAGTAACATCAACTTTCTTTCCTGGTTTTAATTTTCCAAAACCATCAATTACGTCGATTTTATTTTTTTTCATCAAGAATTGAACACCTTTGCTCATTCCATCAGCTACTGAACGGCTGCGTTGTACCACAGCAGGGAAGTCTTTATCAAATGATGAAACAGTCAATCCATAATCAGAAGCGTGTTTTAGATAATCAAAAACCTGAGCTGATTTTAGTAATGCTTTAGTTGGAATACAACCCCAGTTCAAGCATACACCACCTAAGTTTTCTTTTTCTATTACGGCTACTTTAAAGCCTAATTGTGATGCTCTAATAGCTGTAACATAACCACCTGGACCACTTCCTAAAACTATAATATCGTATTTCATTTCAAAGTTTTTTATTTGTTTTTTATTGGTAAAATGAATTCGTAAAAACTCATTTCATTTTGTGTGTTTTTCTTGTTTAATTGATTGGGCGAATTTAAGGATTTATTCTGTTTTGAGAAAGTTTCAAAGTAATAAAGTAGCAAACTAACAAATTTTCAGAAAAAGACCTTGGTTTTAAACAAACTGCTGCAAGGTAAAAATCAAATTTGTGTTTTTTTAGCCTTTGTCGCTTTGTGAAAAAAACTAATTCGCTACCGAAAACTGGGAATCATACAAGTTTTTGTAATACCCACTTTCACGGTTTATTAATTCCTGATGAGTTCCTTGTTCTACTATCAGTCCTTTGTCCATTACCACAATTTTATCTGCATTGACAATCGTTGCCAAACGATGCGCAATCACAATGGATGTTCTGCCTTTGGTAATCGTTTCCGTAGCGCGCTGAATCAATTCTTCGGAATACGTATCTATCGATGACGTGGCTTCGTCCAGAATCAAAATACTTGGATTACTGACATACGCTCTCAAGAAAGCAATCAATTGGCGCTGACCCGAAGAAAGCATAACGCCGCGTTCCTTCACATCAAAATCATAATTATCCGGCAAACTCATGATGAATTCATGGACGCCAATTTTTTTGGCTGCAGCCAAAACTTGTTCGCGACTAATTTCAGGATTGTTCAAGGTAATATTGTTGAAAATAGTATCGGCAAAAAGGAAAACATCCTGCAATACTACTGCAATTTGTTTTCGTAAGGAACTCAATGTGTAATTCTCAATATTGTGATTGTCTATATAAATTGAACCGCTGTTGATTTCGTAAAAACGATTCAGCAAATTAATAATCGTAGATTTTCCGGCACCTGTAGAGCCTACAATCGCAATAGTTTGCCCTGCACTAACCTCTAAATCAATCCCTTTTATCACTTCTTCATCCGGAATATATCCAAAACGTACTTTCTTAAATTTGATGTCTCCCTTAAAGATTGGCGCTTCGATAACTCCAGTATCTTGAATTTGATCTTCGGTATCTAAAATATCAAAAACACGGTTTGCGGCAATCATTCCCAGTTGCATCTCGTTGAATTTATCCGCAATTTGACGCAATGGATTGAATAACATCCCGATGAACATCGTGTACGAAAATAAATCTCCAAAAGTGGTGAAATTATCTCCGTTTAATATTTTGATTCCGCCATACAAGACTATAAAACCAAGGGTTAAAGATGAAATAATATCGGCAATAGGAAAAAAGATGGAGTTATAAAGAATGGTTTTTATCCATGCTTTTTTGTGCTTGTCGTTGATGCTTTTGAATTTTTCGTATTCAATTTCTTCCCGATTAAACAGTTGGACAATCTTCATTCCCGTCACGCGTTCCTGTACAAAGGAATTCATATTGGCAATTTGGGTACGTACTTCCTCAAAGGC
The DNA here is from genome assembly GCF_030010285.1 of Flavobacterium sp. XS2P24. Taxonomy (NCBI): domain Bacteria; kingdom Pseudomonadati; phylum Bacteroidota; class Flavobacteriia; order Flavobacteriales; family Flavobacteriaceae; genus Flavobacterium; species Flavobacterium sp. XS2P24. The sequence goes on along the minus strand of NZ_JASCRU010000033.1, from coordinate 26,961 downwards.
GACTTGCATTTTCTTTTGGAAAATTCGAGTGAAATAAACTAAAATGGGCATCGCCACAATCACAATCCATGTCAGTTTCCAGTTCATATAAAACATAAAAGCCAGTACCACAACCATCTTCATCAAGTCACTTATAATCATAAACAATCCCTGACTAAAAATTCGGGCAATGGATTCAATATCTGAAACCGAACGTGTCACTAGTTGTCCCACAGGAACGTGATCAAAATATTTCATTCGGAAACTTAAAATATGGCGAAATAATTTTGTTCGAATGTCTTTCACAATATCCTGACCGAGCCAGTTTGCCCAATACACAAAGTAAAACTGCGAGAATACTTCCAGTAAAAGTACAATTCCCATCAGGATTACATACAATAATAAGCCCTTTTGGTCTTGGGTTGCGATGTAACCATCTACGGTTTGTTTCAATAAATACGGACGTAATGCCGCAAAAATCGACAGTGAAACGGCAAAAATAATCACACCGTTAAAACGCCATTGATAGGGTTTGGTGAATTTTAATATTCGTTTGAATAATCTGGTATCAAATGCTTTTGCTTTCATATTTTTTGTATTTATCCTGATTGTTTTCAGGAGCTATTTCCAGCTATTCGTTTCAATCTTTTATCCTGAACTTGCTTCAGGATCCTGAAACAAGTTCAGGATAAAAAGGATTTCTCCCGAAACCTCGGGACTATCAGGGCTATTGCGTAATGTAATCGTATTCTATTTTGGTTAAATACAAACCATGCGCCGGAACCGAAAAACCAGCTTTATCTCGGTTTTTACTTTCTATAATGGCAGTAAAATCTGCCAGTGTAATCTTGTGTAACCCTATGTTTACCAATGTTCCTACAATGGCACGCACCATATTGCGTAAAAAACGATTGGCCGAAATGGTAAAAATTAAGTTCCCGTTTTCTTGTTCGGTTGTGCCTCGAGTCCAATAGGCTTCAAAAATTGTACAGTCAAATGTGTTTACATCTGTATTCACTTTTGAAAAACATTGAAAATCAGTATGATTGAATAGTAGCTGTGACGCTTCATTCATCAAATCGATATCTAGCTTTTGATGGAAATACCAACTTTGCTCTTGCGAGAAAACATCTTTGAACGTATTGATATGATATTCATAGGTTCTTTTTGTAGCATCAAAACGGGTGTGCGCTTCATCATGAACCGGAATAATAGTATAAATCACAATATCTTTAGGAAGATAAGAGTTGAGTTTATGCACTAAACTTGGAATATCAAATGGGGTTTCAAAATCAAAATGAGCATACATTTCTTTGGCGTGAACGCCGGTATCCGTTCTTCCGGCTCCCATAAGATTGATAGTTGTATTCAATAGCACCGAAAACGCTTTGTTCATCGTTTCCTGAACGGAAGCAGCATTGGGTTGGTATTGCCAGCCGTGATAATGGGTTCCGTTGTATGCTAATTTGATGAAATATCTCAAGTGAATTTTTTTGAAGCCACAAAGATACTTATTAATTTTTTTGCCACGAAGTCGCTAAGGCGCAAAGTTTGTTAAGTTTCAATTTGATTTTTTATTTGGAATTCGAATGTTTATTTTTACCACAAAATCCTAGCCCTGATAGAAGTGAAAATCCTTTATTGTTTTTGCTGCCAAAAACAATAAAGATTGTAACGGATAGCAGGAACTAGCTCCAGATTCCTTCGTACCTCGTAATGATACCATAAATATGAAAAAAATACTACTCCTTTCTGATACGCACAGTCACATTGATGATACGATTTTGAAATATGTAGCTCAGGCTGACGAAGTGTGGCATGCGGGCGATATAGGTGATTTGGCTGTAACCGATGCGATTAAAAAGCTAAAACCGTTGCGTTGTGTCTATGGTAATATTGACGATGCAAAAGCTCGATTAGAATTTCCGTTGCACAATCGTTTTATGTGTGAAGGAGTCGATGTTTGGATTACGCATATTGGCGGGTATCCAGGGAAATACAATCCCAATATTAAAGCAGAGATGGAATCGAATCCTCCAAAATTATTTATTTGTGGACATTCGCACATCCTGAAAGTCATTTTTGATAAAAAACATAATTTATTGCACATGAATCCCGGAGCAGCCGGAAAAAGTGGCTTTCACCAAGTGCGCACTATGTTGCGTTTTGTGATTGAGGGAGATAAAATCAAGGATATGGAAATTATTGAGATGGAAAAACTGGTGTAGTTGTTTTTTTCTGATAGGAAATAGGCACTTCAATAGCCACAGTTGTTCCGGAATCAATCTTTGAATGTATTGTGATAGTTCCTTTTAGATTATTTATTCGGGCTTTAATCTGGTTGATTCCAAAACCTTCCAGGATATAAAATTTATCGGAGTCAAATCCTCGACCGTTATCCTCGATTTTGATTTGAAGTGATTTATTGTTTTCTTGAATAGTCAGGTTAGCCTGAGTGGCAAGACTGTGTTTTATGATATTGTTGAGTAGTTCCATTATTATAAAATACATTTTCATTTCAAAATCCTCATTGTAACGTGTTTTTGTTGGTACAACAATAGAGTAATTAAATTGAATTACGGAGTTTGAATTTTTCTCGCATAAATCTTCTAATGCGTAAAATAAACCAAATCGCGCTAAAAGTGTCGGCATCAATTCATGGGATAAATCCCTTATTTGATCGTGTGCTTCTTCTAATATGGCTTTAGTTTTTATAATTTCTTCGGCATTAGTATGGTTTTGAGAGGTAAATGCATTGAGGTGTAATCCTGCGGAGGATAATAAGGCGCTGATGTTATCATGTAAAAACGAAGCAATTTTTTTTCGTTCTAATTCTTGTCCGTTGATAGATGCGTTGATTGTATTTTGTTGCAGTTGACTTTGTATGTCTTTAATTCTGTTTTTTTGCTTAAGCTTTGAGTTTTCTGAGAAAATGTAAAAAAGGAAAAAGAAAAATAATAAAAGGACAATTATTACAATTACAATTTTTTTGTTTCTGGATTGCTCTTGTATAAGTAAATATTCTTTGGTTTTGTACTCGTTTCCTATTTTGTCGATTTCTCTTTTATACTCATCAATCTCAAGATTTATTCCGGCAACATTTGCTTTGTTGAGCTTTTCCTCGTTATTTAATTTAACAGTAAGGTCATTGTAAAGTGCCAAATTCTTATATGCATTTTCATAATCTCCATTTTTTAATAAAAATTTAGAAAACTCATGATGTGAATACGACAAGTCTGATTTTTCATTTCCTTCATTTCCTAATCTGATGGCATTCTGAAAAAAAAAAGCCGCTTTTTGAGTGTCATTTTTGTAGCTATGATACATTCCATTTAGCATGTTCAGTGCAACAATGGTTGATTCATCACCATGTTTTTTGTGGTGTTTATTGATGTATTTTAAATAGGGAAGTCCCTCTTCATAGCGTCCAATGTCAAAATACGCCCAGGTAATATTAAGTTTAGTAAAAACTATTTGAGCTGAATCATGAATTTTTGTGCTGTATTGCAACGATTTTTTGTAGTAGTAAATTCCTTTTTCATATTGTTTTTTGTCAAAGCAATAAATGTTTCCCAAGTTATTATTTAACCAGTTTTTTAAAACATCATTATTTGTTTTATTGGCGTAGATTAATCCTTTATTGTAATAAAAAAAAGCTTTTTCATATTCAGATAATTGGTCAAAATTTGCAGCAATTGTGTTGTAGGTTGCAGCAATTAGATTGTCGTCTTTTAAAGCAATAGCATGTGTTAGGGCATGTCTTGATTTTACTAATGATTTTTCAAAATCACCCGCTTTCATAAGCTCATTGGCTTCTTTTGCAAGTTGTGTAACTTCTTTCTTTTGGGGTAATTTTTTATGTGCAAAAACAGTAATTCCAGAGAAATTAAGTAGTAAAATCAATACTATAACAATTTGTTTGTACGGCATAGATAATTTAATTTTTCTGTTTATGGTTGTTTTTAATTAAAAGTAAATCGCATTTGTTATTGACAAATCAGGATTTAATTAATTTGTTTTTAATGGCATATTTAACCAGACTTATAGAGTTTTTTGCGTCCAGTTTTTTCATTATATTTTTACGGTGAGTTTCAACAGTATTCACACTGATAAACAGTTGGTCACTAATTTCTTTACCGCTGTATTCAAGTGATATTAAGGTGATAATTTCTAACTCACGATCCGTTAAAATAGAACTTACGGCAGACTCATTTTTAATTAATTTCACATTGTCTTTTGTAACGGTACTAAATATTTTTTCCCGTACTGATTTACAAAAATATTCTTCGCCTCTGGATACTGCCTGAATTGCTTCAACAATGTTTTCACCGGCACATTTTTTTGTCAAATAACCACTACTGCCCAGTTTCATTACTTCCTTTATTATTCTTAAATCATCATAACTGGATAAAACAATAATTTTACAGGGAAATCCTTTTTCGGCAAATTCCTTAATGACTTCGATTCCATCTTTTTTAGGCATATTAATATCTAAAATAAGAATGTCGGCTTTATTTTCGGTAACCTCATTGAAAATGGTGTCTCCATTGAGAGAGAATCCAACTACTTCAAAATCAGGAAGGGTATGTAGCAACGTACGAATGCCATCAATAAGTATTTGATGGTCATCAGCAAGGTGAATTCTAATTTTTTGTAACATATCGTAATTACTATTTTCAAATTTATAAAAAAAATAGGAGAATATCATTTTATAAGATTTTTATTCTTTTTTTAATCCAAATAAAAAAGATTAGACACAAAAAAACCCGAATTGTTACATTCGGGTTCTCTTCGCACTAATAAACTAAAGTTTATAGGTTTACCTCAATCTGTCCACAGATTTTACAAGATCTTCATCCTTTTTGATAGCTTTATTAGCCAAGACTAATAACACGATAGCAACTACAGGTAGAAACATCCCAATACCTTTCTCTGAAACAGCAGGTGTTTCTCCAGATAGATTTAGTGAACGATATACAAACAATCCTAATAAAATCAAATTTAATATGATATTCAATCTGCCAATAACAAATTGATTTTGTCTTTTTTTATAGGAAACAATACTTAACAAAGTCAGTGTAGTACTCAATCCCAGTATTATGGTATATACTTGGCTTTGCATGAAATAAAAGTCTTTTCCATCTTTCATTGTCCATAACGGAATAAAAAATAGTAAGATGCCTGTAACAACAAAAGCAAGTAGTAAATATATGGTCTGAATTCTTTGTATCATTTGTTAAATATCTTTTACAAAAATATATTTTCTTTTTAATAAATACTATTGTCTGATTAAATTTTATTCGTATTATTGCATCATAATACCGTAAGCACTTCATACTGCGGTTGATTCAAAATAAAGTTCACTACCTATCTTTTACATTTTTTCCAAAAATTAATTAAACTCATAGAACATTCATGTTTGATATTTCTGCATTAAAAGAAATGAAGCTTTCTGAGCTTCAAGAAATAGCTAAATTAGCTAAAACCATAAAATTTAACGGTGTAAAAAAAGAGACATTAATTAGTCAAATATTAGAGCATCAAGTGGTAAATGTTGATTCAGCATCAGATACAAAAAAAGAAAATAACCTTGATGACGATAAACCTAAAAGAGTTAGAATAGTTCCTGTAAAAAAAGCGGCAATTCAAAAAGCGGTACCAAATTCTCTTTTTGAAAAAGAAGAAGTTGCAGCTGAAATAAATACTCCAGTTGAAAATAATCTTCCAATTGAAGTTGTTTCAAAAGAAGAAGATTCGGCTCCAAAGCCAGAATCTGAAGGGAATGAGAAAAAAGTAGGTAAAATTATTAAATTTAATAAATCAGCTTACGAGAAGAAAATTGCTTTAAAAAAGGATAAAGAAGAAGTAAAAGAAGCAAGCACTGAGAATGTGATAGTTGCTGATACAGCAACTGAAGAGAAAACAGAAGCTCCTGTTGCTCCAGTAAAAAAGATAAATCCAAACCAATTACATAAGCAGAATCCAAATCAGAATCCGAACCAAAACCCAAATCAAAACGGGAATGGAAATGGAAATCAAAATCCAAATTTTAAAAATAAGAAAAGCAATTTTGCTGCTTCTGATTTTGAATTTGATGGAATTATAGAAAGTGAAGGCGTTCTAGAAATGATGCCGGACGGTTATGGTTTCTTGCGTTCTTCTGATTACAACTATTTGGCTTCGCCAGATGATATTTATTTATCGACTTCACAAATCAGATTGTTCGGTCTTAAAACCGGAGATACAGTGAAAGGTGTGGTTCGCCCACCAAAAGAAGGAGAGAAATTTTTTCCATTAGTTAGAGTTTTAAAAATAAACGGACACGATCCTCAAGTGGTTCGTGATAGAGTTTCATTCGAACACTTGACACCTGTTTTTCCATCAGAAAAATTTAAATTGGCCGAAAAACAAAGCACGATTTCAACAAGAATTATTGATTTGTTTTCACCAATAGGAAAAGGACAACGTGGAATGATTGTGGCACAACCTAAAACGGGTAAAACGATGTTGCTTAAGGAAATTGCCAATGCAATAGCGGCAAATCATCCTGAAGTGTATTTGATTGTTTTATTGATTGATGAGCGTCCGGAAGAGGTTACGGATATGCAACGCAGTGTGCGTGGTGAAGTAATTGCTTCAACATTTGACAGAGAACCGCAAGAGCATGTGAAAATTGCAAATATCGTTCTTGAAAAAGCAAAACGATTAGTTGAATGTGGTCACGATGTAGTGATTCTATTGGATTCCATTACACGTTTGGCCAGAGCATATAATACGGTTCAGCCTGCTTCAGGTAAAGTATTAAGTGGTGGTGTGGATGCAAATGCATTGCAAAAACCGAAACGTTTCTTTGGTGCTGCCCGTAATGTAGAAAATGGAGGTTCATTAAGTATTATAGCTACCGCATTGACTGAAACTGGTTCAAAAATGGACGAAGTTATTTTCGAAGAATTTAAAGGTACAGGAAATATGGAATTGCAATTGGACAGAAAAATTGCTAACAAACGTATTTTCCCGGCTATCGATTTGACTTCTTCAAGTACAAGACGTGACGATATGTTATTAGACCAAAAAACATTGCAACGCATGTGGATTATGAGAAAATACCTTTCGGATATGAACCCGGTGGAAGCAATGGATTTCATTAATGACCGTTTCAAGAAAACGAAGAATAATGAAGAGTTTTTAATTTCAATGAATGATTAATCAAAAAGTTTAAAGTTTTTAGTTTAAGGTTTAAAGTTTGAAAAAAACATTGTGCTAAAAAAAATAATCATATAAAAAAAGTCCTCGATTTTCGAGGACTTTTTTGTGAATTATATTTATGGTTTGAAACCTTAAGATTCTTCAGTTTTAATAGCTTTTGCAGGTTTTTCAGCTTTTTCTACAGCTTCTTTTCGTTCTAACAAAGCCATATAAAATCCATCAAAACCAGACTCTGAAGCCAAGATTTTTTGGTCTTTAATAAAATTGAATTGTTTACCAATGTCAGTTGTCAAAAAGCGTTTTACCTGTTCTTGATTTTCAGATGGTAATATAGAACAAGTAGCGTACACTAATTTCCCTCCCGGTTTTACAATTTTAGAATAGCTTTCTAAAACTTCCGATTGTACTTTACGGATGTTATCGATAAATTCCGGTTTCAATTTCCACTTCGCATCTGGGTTTCTTTTTAGAACTCCTAAACCGCTACATGGCGCATCAATTAAAACACGGTCTGCTTTTTCGTGTAGTTTTTTGATGATTTTTGTTGAGTCAATAATGCGGTATTCAATATTGAAAGCACCGTCTCTTTTGGCTCTAATTTTTAATTGCTTCAATTTGCTTTCATACAAATCCATAGCGATTAATTGCCCTTTGTTTTCCATCAAAGAAGCAATGTGAAGTGTTTTTCCACCTGCGCCTGCACACGTATCAACAACACGCATTCCTGGTTTTACATCAAGGAAAGCAGCCACTAATTGTGAGTTGGCATCTTGCACTTCAAAGAAACCTTGTTTGAAAGCATCAGTCAAGAAAACATTGGCTCTTTCTTTTAATACTAAAGCGTCAGGTTGATTCTTTAATGTTTCAGTTTCAATGTTTAAATCCATCAAAATAGCACGTAGCGCTTCTCTTGTAGTCTTAAGTGTATTTACCCTTAAAATTACTCTTGCCGGTTGGTTTTGAGCTGCTATTTCAGTTGCCCAAACTTTCTCGCCTAATTCTTTAACTCCCAATTCATCCATCCAGTCCGGAATAGATTCTTTTAAAGCTCTCACTTTTGAAAGTTCGTCAAAACGTCCTTTTATTTTTCTTTCAGGAGTTCCTTCCAGCTGACGCCAATCCGGAATAGGATAGCCTCTTAATACTGCCCAAACAGAAAACATTCTCCAAAGATTGTCTCTGTCAAAAGGTTCTTTTACTTCGGCTATTTCTGCGTATAATCTTTTCCAACGTACAATTTCGTAGATGGTTTCGGCAACAAACTTTCTGTCAGAGCTTCCCCAACGTTTGTCTTTTTTTAAGGATCTTGCTACCACTTTATCAGCATATTCACCTTCGTTAAAAATGGCGTTTAATGCATCTATTGTTGTGTAAACTAAATTTCTGTGTAATCTCATTTTGAATAATTGAGGTGCAAAGGTAGGTTTTTTTTATGTGAGTTTTTGTATTTGTGGTTTAGGAGTTTATAACAGTGTTGCTTGGAAATAGTTGTGCAATACATAAAAACAAAAAAGTCTTTTTCTGATAAAGAAAAAAACTTTTTTGAAATGAGATTTAAGGAAAAGAAAATACTGGAAATTACATATTAGGATTAGACTTTTCTATTCTTTTCATATTGATAATTTCAGGTGGGTGAAGGACCATAGGAAATTGTTCCACTTTTACGGAGCTATTGTCTAAACCAAAAGCTTTTCCTTCGGATAAACTGAATTTTTTCAAAACGAAATAAGTGTTCATTACAATTTTTTCAAAGAAAGTTAAATCGCTGTCATTAGAAAGAAACTTTTCGGATAAAACAAATTTAAAATCACCTATAATATTGTTCTTATTTAAGGATTCGTAACGGCTGGAAATATCCATTTCGCCTTTGCTAACCATGTCCTTTATTACTTCTTTGAACATTAAGTTTATTTTGGTTGGTTCTCTAAAGCCCAAGTAAAAATCAACTCTATATAGATCGTCTTTCAGGATTTCTGTTACTCGGTATTCTTTTTTATAAGGTTCGTTTAATACATTTACGTGTATAAACCAGTAGATATCAGCTCTTTTTGGTCTTTTTCGAAGTATGGAGTACATTACTTTTTCCTCGATTTCATCGGATCGGGTTGCGTTTGTCATGTACACTAAATGCGTCGCATATTTAGGAATTGTTTCATCATGACTCAACTCACCAAGTACTTTTATATAATCGTCAATTTTAACAATTTGCGTGTAATTTTTACTGATTTTCTTGGCTAAAAACCAAGTACTCATTATAAAAATCATGAATATTGCCACAAATAAAGTTACATAGCCACCTTCCATAAATTTAGAGACATTAGCATACAAAAAGCCAATTTCTATGGTAGCGTATAATGTAATTAATGGCGTCATAAAATACCATTTGACCCTTTTCATTATCAAATAATAATTTAATAGTGTTGTGGTCATCATCATTCCTAAAATTATGGATAGGCCATAGGCATGCTCCATATATTTAGATTCCTTGAAATATAAAATGATCCCAACGCATCCTACAAAAAGCAGCCAGTTTATAGAAGGAATGTATAATTGTCCTTTTACGTCTGTTGGGTAGTTGATTCTTACTTTTGGCCAAAAATTCAAACGCATGGCTTCATTAATCAATGTAAATGAGCCGCTTATTAAGGCTTGCGAAGCAATAATTGCCGCAAATGTGGCAATTACAATTCCAATGGGTTGAAACCAATCGGCCATGATTAAATAAAACGGATTGTGATTGGAACTTCCTAATTGTGCTAATGTTTTTCCTTCGTGCATCAGTAAAAATGCTCCTTGTCCAAAATAATTAAGGATTAAAGTAGTTTTTACAAAAATCCAACTCACTCTGATGTTACGTCGTCCACAATGTCCCATATCCGAGTACAATGCTTCTGCTCCAGTTGTACATAAGAATACCGCTCCCAGAATTAGAAATCCTTCGCCACCTTTATCTGAGGTTAATAATTTATAGCCATAATACGGATTAATGGCTTTGAAGATTTCAACATTTTTAAAAATTTGGATGCATCCTAAAATTCCAAGCATAGAAAACCATACTAACATAGTAGGCGAAAAAAACTTACTTACCAGCTTAGCTCCAAATTGTTGAATACTGAACAGTATGAAAAGTATCGCGATTACAATTGGGATTGTTGGGATATCTGGTTTAAAAATGTGCAATCCCTCAACTGCTGAAGAAACGGAAATAGGAGGTGTTATGATACCTTCGGCTAATAATAAACTTCCCCCAATAATGGCAGGGACAATTAGCCATTGTATTTTAGTTTTTTTGACTAGAGAATATAACGAGAAAATTCCACCTTCACCATGATTGTCCGCATTAAGTGTAATGATTACATACTTTAATGTAGTTTGTAAAGTCAATGTCCACAATATACACGACAAACCACCTAATATTAATTGACTGTTTATGGCATGTTCTCCAATAATGGATTTCATTACATATAATGGTGAAGTACCAATATCGCCATAAATTATTCCTAAAGTAATCAATAAACCAGCAGCAGAAAGTTGACTGTGTATGTTTTTATGCGATGTGCTCATGAAAAATTTTTAAAAAACTTTTCAAAGTTACTATTTTAGAATAAATTAACAGTAATTAATGAAGAAAAGATAATTAAAGCACAGTTTTTGGCACTGTACTTTAATTATATGGTATAATTATTTAATTCTTGTCAAACCTATCTTTTCAGGTGCATGAAGTACCATTGGGAATTTCTCTATTTTTACGGAACTACTGTCCAAACCAAATGCTCTTTCCTCTGATAAACTTAATTTTTTTATTAAGAAATAAGAGTTCATAATTATTTTTTCATGCCATCTTAAGTCACTATCATTAGAAAGGAATTTTTCGGATAAAACAAATTTGAAATCACCTATGATGTTATTTTTATTCAAAGATTCGTATCTGCTGGTAATATCCATTTCTCCTTTTTGAACCATATCCTTGATCACTTCCTTAAACATCAAGTTAATTTTTGTAGGTTCTCTAAATCCTAAATTAAAGTCTACACGATACAAATCATCTTTAACAATTTCGGTTACTTTATATTCTGTTTTATAGGGTTCAGTCAATATATTCACATGGACAAACCAATAAATATCAGCTCTTTTAGGTCTTTTTTGTAAAATAGAATACATCACTTTTTCTTCTATCTCATCCACTCTTCCGGCATTAGTCATATACACTAAATGGGTGGCGTATTTTGGGATTGATAAATCAGCACTTAATTCAACAAGTACTTTTTTGTAATCTTCAATTTTAACAATTTTAGTGTAACTCTTGTTGATTTTCTTAGCCAAATACCAAATAGTCATTACTGATATCAATGCAATAGCTATAAAAAGCGTTACATAACCACCATCAGCGAATTTAGTGATATTTGCTGCCAGAAAACTAAATTCGATTATTAAGTAAATGGTAATCAGTGGTACAATGAAATATAATTTTACTCTTTTCATTATCAAATAAAAATTAAGTAAAATAGTGGTCATTATCATGCATAAGATGATTGCTAAACCATAAGCATGCTCCATATTACTGGATTCTTCAAAGTGCAATACGATTCCGACACAACCAAAAAACAATAACCAGTTTATCGACGGAATGTACAATTGCCCTTTTAATTCAGTAGGATATTTGATTTTTACTTTTGGCCAAAAATTCAATCGCATCGCCTCATTTATCAATGTAAAAGATCCACTGATTAATGCTTGTGAAGCAATTACAGCAGCAAGCGTAGCTATTACAATTCCTATAGGTTGAAACCAGTCTGGCATTATTAGATAAAAAGGATTTCCGTTTTTTCCACCCAAACTTTGCAATGTTTCTCCTTCGTGGTGTGTTAAATAAGCGGCTTGACCAAAATAATTAAGTACTAAAGCGATTTTTACAAAAATCCAACTGATTCTTATGTTTTTTCGTCCGCAATGTCCCATATCTGAGTACAATGCTTCAGCACCGGTAGTACAAAGGAATACAAAGCCTAAAACAAAAAAGCCTTCTGGATGAATGGTCAATAAATGATATGCGTAATACGGATTGATGGCTTTTAAAACCTCGGTATTTTGAGAAATTTGTGAGATTCCAAGAACTGCAAGCATTGCAAACCAAATCATCATCATTGGTGCAAAAAATTTACCGACTAATTTGGTTCCAAATTGTTGAATGGTAAAAAGCACAAATAGGATGCCTATAACAATTGGGATTGTATTAATTTCAGGGTAATAGGTTCTGATTCCCTCAACTGCGGATGATACTGAGATAGGAGGAGTGATAATTCCATCAGCGAGTAATGCACTTCCACCGATTATTGCGGGGACTATTAGCCATTGGATTTTTGTCTTTTTGACTAAAGCGTATAAAGCAAAAATTCCACCCTCTCCATGATTGTCAGCACTTAGCGTAATGATGACATATTTTATAGTGGTTTGTAAAGTAAGTGTCCAAAAAACACATGAAATTCCGCCTAAAACAATATCAGCATTAATAACATGATCCCCAAGTATGGCTTTCATTACGTATAATGGTGAAGTTCCAATATCACCGTAAATTATTCCTAATGAAATTAATAATCCACCTAATGTCCATTTACTATGGAGGTCTTTGTGTGAAGTGCTCATGAAAAATTTTTAAAAAACTGGTCAAATTTACACTTTTAAAATAAATTAACGCTTTTTATATAATAAAAAAAAACACGGCGTTATGAGCCGTGTTTTTAAAGTTTTCTATTGAAGTTTTTTAAGATCTTCTATTGTTCTCTCTTGAAGAATTTCCTCTTTGAGATTCACTTCTTTGTGGTGCTGATTCTCTTGAGGAATTACCTCTGCTTTGAGATTCTGCTCTTTGTGGAGCTTCTTGTCTCGAAGAATTACCTCTGTTTTGTGACTCTGCTCTTTGTGGCGCAGCCTGAGTAGAAGGACTAGTTCTGTTTTGAGAGTAATCTCTTTGAGAATTTCCTCTTTGTGGCGCTGCCTGAGTAGAAGGACTAGTTCTGTTTTCAGAATAGTCTCTTTGAGAATTCCCTCTTTGTGGCGCTGCTTGACTAGAAGGATTAGTTCTGTTTTGAGAATAATCTCTTTGAGAATTTCCTCTTTGTGGACCTACTTCTCTCGAAGGATTAGTTCTATTTTGAGAGTAATCTCTTTGAGAATTTCCTCTTTGTGGCGCTGCCTGAGTTGAAGGACTAGTTCTGTTTTGAGAGTAATCTCTTTGAGAATTTCCTCTTTGTGGACCTACTTCTCTCGAAGGATTAGTTCTATTTTGAGAATAATCTCTTGATGAACCTGACCTTTGTGGAGTTGTTTCTCTTGATGAACCAGTTCTATTTTGAGAATAATCTCTTGATGAACCTGACCTTTGTGGAGTTGTTTCTCTTGATGAACCAGTTCTGTTTTGAGAATAATCTCTTTGATTTCCTGTTCTTCTGTTAGAGTAACCAACTTCGTTTCTAGAACCTCTTCTTTGATCTAATTCGTAACGGTTAGTTACATTAGCATTTCTTCTGGAGAAGGAATAATTCGGGTGTTGTCTTTCATAACCATTTGAACGTCTAGAGCTGTGTAGAACAATTGCGCGCTCACTTCTTCTGTAATTAACATAATTGTAATTATTGTTAATGTTCAAGCTAATGTTGATGTTATTTCTATATCTGAATATTGGAAATGGATTCCATGCATAATAATAGGAAGGATAATATCCCCAATACCATGTAGAGTAATAAGGACGGTAATTAGCAGACCAGAATGAAGCATAAATTAGTGGAGTACTATAATATACAGGCTCATAAATATAATTTTGACCATACATGTATACATCTCCTACAACTTGAACGTGAATGTTGTTATTTCTGTCTTTTTCAACGTCAATTGTAGCAACATCTTGATATACGTCTCTATCTATAACAGATTGAATGATGATTACGTGAGTCCGATTTTCGACAGTTTCAATAACTCTCAAATAATCAACTTCATTGTCATTATTCAAATCTAAATTTGATATTTGTAGTTCGGGGTCATTCAGGCGTCTTTCAAAATCTTGTAGATTTCTAGAGTCACCAAAAATAGAAGCAACAGCTCTCAGATCAAGATTGTCACTGATTTCATCATTCATTGCATTTACTGATGTTCTATCTTGCGCCTGTATTTGAGTTGCGAAAACAGTAGTCAATAAACTCAATAGTAGTAGTTTCGTTTTCATAATTAATTGAATTAAGTTTATCCTTATTTTTGATTATCCAATTACTGTGCCAATTAATTTAAACCTTGTTTACTATTCTTATTATTAATTGTAAATTAGCCCTAAAATGTATAAAAAAATGAGAACTTCTTTTTTGATTCTATTGATTTCAACTGTTTTGATATCCTGTAAAACAGCTGATTTTGCTATAAAAAATGATGCTAATACTGAATTTAAGTCTATTGTGGTAGATACATTATTTCAGGATAAAATAAGTATCAGGGCTGTTTTAATTGATGCAAATAAAATTTGGTTTGCAGCTGATAAAGGGAGATTTGGTTTTTTTAATTTGGATAATAAGCAAAAATTTGAAAGCAAGATTATCAAAGATTCCTTGAAGCTTGAGTTTAGAAGTAATGCCAAAACAAAAAAACATATTTTTATTCTAAATGTTGGAAATCCAGCTTTGTTATATCAAATTTCAAAAGACGGAAAAGAAACAAAATTAGTGTATCAGGAAAATCACGAGAAAGTGTTTTTTGATAGTATGCAGTTTTGGAATAATAAAGAAGGGATAGCGATGGGAGACCCAATTGCTGATTGTCTGAACGTAATTATTACTCGTGATGGCGGAAATTCATGGAGTAAAGTTTCGTCAGATAAATTACCAAAAGTGATGGACGGAGAAGCAGCTTTTGCGGCAAGCAACACTAATATTATAATCAAAGGAAATCATACTTGGATTGTTTCCGGTGGAAAAAAATCTAGAGTTTTTTATTCTCCTGACAAAGGAAATTCATGGAAAGTGTATGATACTCCAATAGTTCAGGGGAAATCAATGACCGGAATTTTTACGGCAGATTTTTATGATGCTCAAATTGGATTTGTTGCCGGAGGAGATTATGAAGTGCGAAATCAAAATTTTTCTAATAAAGCAATCACTGCTGATGGTGGAAAAATATGGAAGCTAATAGCAGAAAATCAAGGTTTTGGATATGCTTCTTGTGTGCAATATGTTCCTGAAAGTAACGGTAAAGGGCTGGTAACAGTTGGTTTCTCAGGAATATACTATTCCTCGGATGGTGGTACTTCATGGAAACAATTTTCTACCGATTCTACTCTTAATACAATAAGGTTTATAGATAACCACACAGCAATTGCAGCGGGACAAAATAAAATGATTCGCATCAGTTTTAAATAATGAAAAACACCCTAAGTCTAATATAATCAGAGTTTAGGGTGTTTTTTTTGAACTAATAAAAATAAAAAAGATTATTTTTTTTGACCTTTGTTACGGTATTGTTGTAGCAATTTTCTATTGAAATCTTCTTCAGCTTTTTTTAGTTTAACTATTTTTACGGCTGGTAAAATTGTTCTCACATTTTGCATGAATTTTTTTCGTAATAAAAATAACTCTTCTTCAGTATCTTCAATTTGGGCCAAAAAGGTATTTGCTTCTTTTTCAGTTATTTTATCCAGCGAGCCATCATTCATTCTTCTCATATACGTTTTCATTTTTTGATGTCTCAGTTCAAACTGTTTGTCATCAAATGTATTATATATTGGCCAGAATCTTTCGGCTTCATTAGTTGTTAAGTCTAATTCAGTCGTAAAAAAAGCTACTTTTAAAGCTTTTATTTGTTCTTTTTTCTCTTTCATACTTTCGCCTTGAGCGTAAAAGTTAAAAGAAACGAATAGTAATAGTATTGGTAATAATTTTTTTATGTTCATTTCGTATTTATTTAATTATAGCTTTGAATGAAAGCTTTACAGTCTAGTTTATTCTAAAATAAGATTTTCTAAGTTTGAATTTGTTGACAAATGATCTTCAATCGCATCATCTCCTAAAACAATACCGGTTTTTATGTTATTAATATCTTCAGTTTCTAGTACACTTATCAAGTCATATTGGTTTACATTAGATTGATATGTAATGTAATTTTCTAAAGCCACAGCGTCTAATTCTTTTGTGTTTGTCGAAGAAGGACTTAAAATTGGAATCATCAAAGCAAGTACTAAAATTGCTGCTGCCATCATAATTAAAGTTTTTCTTTTTTGGAAAATAGAAATTACTTTCGGCTCGTTTTTAGGTAATTGCTCCATCATTTTGATTGAAAAATTTTCAAAATAATGGTCTGGAGTTTTAAATCCAGTTTCAATTTTAGGTTCGTTCTCTAATTTAAATGTTTTCATAATATGCTTTAGACAGTGTTACAGCTAAAAGGTTTAATTTGTCGAAACAAAAGCTTCAATTTTTTTTACGGCAAGATGATAAGATGCCTTTAATCCACCAACAGTGGTTCCCAGAATTTCTGAGATTTCTTCGTATTTCAGTTCTTGAAAATATTTCATTTTAAAAACCAATTGTTGCTTTTCAGGCAATAATGCAATCGCTTTTTGTAATTTTATTTGAATTTCATTTCCGTCAAAAAACACGTCGGCTTCCAGATTATCAATAGTTTTGTTTTGTAAAGTTTCTGATGAAATGCCACTCGTTTTTGATTTTTGTTTCAAAAATGTCAAGGATTCATTAGTTGCTATGCGATACATCCATGAAAAAAGTTTACTTTCTCCTTTGAAATTTTTCAGATTTTGAAATATTTTTATAATAGTATTTTGCAATACATCATCAGCATCATCGTGATTCAAAACGATGTTACGAATATGATTGTATAACGGTCTTTGATAATCCTGTAATAACTGCTGAAACGCTTGATTTTGCGTTTTAGAGTTTAACAATTGATTTATAAATTCCTGTTCTTCTTGCAAAGCGATTATTTAAGAGTTAGAATAGAATTTATCAAAAAGGTTTAATCTATTTAAAAAAGATTAAAATTCAGATTGTTCTTCTTCTTTATTTATTACTGGTGCTGGCGTTTTTACGGCCTCTTCTTTCTTGACAGCAGCAGGAGTAAAAGTTGTTGCAGGAATTACTTTGGGTTTTATTGGATAGTAAATTTCTGTAACCCATTTTGAAGGGTTTTTAATTTCTGTTTTGCTGATGGTGAAATTCTCTAAATGAGAAAATGTAGGGTCAAGAACAATTCGATTGGTGTTAATGTGTGTTTTTGCTTTATCCAAAGCTTTTTTCGTATGCGAATAATCTCCAGTTAAAGTAGTTTTAATGGCTTCGAATGGTTCTAGTTTTCCGGTTAAAATATCACTTCCTGAACTCGTTAAGATTTGGGTTTTTATAGGTACACAAAAGGATAATTTAGTCAATCCTTTTACGGGATCATAAGTATGATAAATTATAAATGGTTTTCCGTTTAGTTCGATATTATTTTGTTCGCAAAAAGTAATCATTTTTGGGAATACGATTTGAGCATTTTTAATGACTTTTGAAATTTCACTGGTAAAGGTTTGTCTCAAATAAAAAGTTCCAAGTTTTTTTACCAATCCGTTTACTTTTACGGCATAAGTATTAATTTCAAAATCAAGAGTTTTGTCTAAGTTGGCTAAACTCTTTTCATATGTTTTCCCTATAATTTTATTTATACCTCCATTAAAAGCGGTATAAACTTTCATGGTGAAACTCATTTTTCCAGTAGTTTTCCATGTTACTTTTGTTCCGCCGATAGTATCCTTAAAACTCCAAAAAACAGATGATGAAGTTCCATCATAATTCATTTTTTGAGAAATACTGTCATTTTCTTTTACAAAAAGGGTCAACATATCACCATTACCTTCTTTTCCTTCCCATGAAAAGGACGCTCCGGGGCCAATTGTTTTTTTAGGATAGGTAATTTGCATTTCAGGATCTTCAACAATCCAGGAACTAAAATCTTCCCAGTTTCTATAATCATTAACAAAATTAAATACGGTTGATTTTGGAGAATTTATGATTTGACTTCTTTCTACGGTAAAATCTCCTTTTTGAGTTGCCACAAAAATGGATAGCGCCACAAAACTTAGCAATAGTAAAAGAAATAAGTATTTTAAAATCCTCATAATATACAGGTTTGTTAATTTTTGTAAAGTTAAAGATTTTATTTACAAGTCATCGAAAGTGTTAAATAAATATGGATTATTTTCTAAACAAGGGATGTTTGTCTGTTTGTTTTGGTTTGAATTTAAAGCAGGATTTACAATTTTCGATTGTTTTCAACGGATTTTTTTTCGAATAAAAAACTAAATAAGGATAGTGGTTTTATTTATTAAGTATTTGTTGTTTAGTATTTTAAATTAAATAAAAAAGTCCACTAAATAGTGGACATCATTTGCTTGGTTTGAAAAAACTAACGTTTGAAAAATACTTTTATTAAAAATAAAATTCCAATAAAAATTACAAATCCTATTAGAATCTTGTAATTCCCCTTATAAAACTCTTTATGGATTTTTAAATCTTTTCGATAGGCATAAATTGCAGCAATAACAAATGCAACAAAAAATAAGCCTGCAAACACTAATTGACCTTGACTAAACATAGTTTAAATTATTTCCGGCAAATTTAGGTAATAGTTTAGAAATAGTTGCTAATTTGCCTTTTCATTTAACAAAATAAAAAGATGCAAAAACAGATAAACTCAGTTAAAGAATTTCATACGGCTTTTAAAATTGGGCACAGTGAAATTCCTACAGCTAATTTAGGGGAAAGTAAACACACGCTTCGTTACAACTTAATGAAAGAGGAAAACGAAGAATATCTTGAAGCAGTTCAAAACAATGATTTGATAGAAATTGCGGATGCATTGGGTGATATGATGTACATCCTTTGCGGAACCATTATTGAACATGGTTTGCAGCATAAAATTGAAGAAGTCTTTGACGAAATTCAACGTAGTAATATGAGTAAGTTAGGGCAAGATGGCAAACCTATTTATCGTGAAGATGGGAAAGTCATGAAAGGGCCTAATTATTTTAAACCAGATTTCTCTAAAATATTGGAGAAAGGAGAATAGTGTTTCAAGATTTATTTACTTACAAGAAATAAAAAAAAGCGATTTTCAATATGAGAATCGCTTTTTTTAATATTATAAAACCTTAGAATTATACTTTAACAGTCCATCCAAAAGTATCTTCTTCTAGTTTATTTTGAATGTTTTCCAATTTAGTTTTTAGTTGTAAAGCCATTGTGAATTCAATTTTTGGCAATTCATAATAAACATCCTGATAAGAAAATCCAGAAATTGGACTTACTACAGCAGCCGTTCCAGCACCAAAAATTTCTTTCAAAGTTCCGTTTTTAGCAGCTTCAACAAGCTCAGATACTAAAACAGAACGAATTTCTACATCTATACCTTCACTTTTCGCTAAATCAATTAGCGTTTTTCTAGTCACACCATCAAGAATTCTTTCGCTCACTGGGGCAGTTAGTAATGTATCATTTATTCTAAAAAATACATTCATAGTACCCGCTTCTTCCAGTTTGGTATGCGTTGCATCATCAGTCCAAATTACCTGTTGGAAACCTTCTTTATTTGCTAAATTAGTTGGGTAAAATTGAGCAGCATAATTCCCGGCAGCTTTTGCAGCTCCTATTCCTCCATTTGCAGCTCTACTGAAATGTTCCGCAATAAGTACTTTTACATCACCAGAATAATAAGAACTCACTGGCGATAATATAATCATGAATTTATATTCATCAGAAGGATTAGCAATTACTCCAGTACCAGTTGCAATCATAAATGGTCTGATGTACATAGAATTTCCTTTTCCTTTTTTAATCCATGCTTCGTCTAATTGTAATAATTGATTCAGACCGCTCATGAATATCTCTTCAGGAACTTCCGGCATAGCCATTCTCACTGCAGACGTATTAAAACGCTTATAGTTTTCATCAGGTCTAAAAAGCCAAACGTCATTATTATCATCTTTATAAGCTTTCATGCCTTCAAAAATCGCTTGACCATAATGAAAAACTCTTGTAGACGGGTCTAACAAAAATGGTGCGTAGGGTTTAATGACTGGTTTCTGCCATTCCCCATTTTTATAATCACATTCAAATAGATGATCTGTAAAAACAGAACCAAAGCTTAAGTTTGAAAAATCAACTTCATTTATTTTTGAAGAGGTCGCTTTTATTGTTTCAATTTTGTTAGTTTGAGTAGTACTCATAGTAATGTATTGTTTTTTGATTTTTTTTTAAATGACAAACTGGAGCTTAAAAAACTGGATTTCTATAAGTTGAAGTTTAATCTTTGCAAAATTAAATAAAAATCAACAAAAGACTTGTCAAAAAACTATTAATTATAGCACTTAACTAAGATTTGTTTACATTTTAAAAAAACCAAAAAAATCATGCCCATTTCTATTGATTATACAATAAATATAGATTTTTCAGAGGCAAACGTATTAGATTTTGATTAATTTTGGACAAACATTATAGCTTTTAATCCATTATAACCTCAAAATCCGATTTTGAAAAGAGAAATAATCCAAACACTTGATGGTTCAACTACCATTCACATAGCAGAATGGGACGAATGTTATCATTCTAAACATGGTGCCATACAGGAAGCACAGCATGTATTTATTAAAAATGGCCTTTCATTATTTCCAAACAGAAATGTTTCTATTTTAGAAATAGGATTTGGCACAGGTTTAAATGCCTTTATCACTTTGCTGGAGTCCAAAAAAATGCAGCAATCGATTGATTATGTTGGAGTAGAAGCGTATCCCATTTCAGTAGACGAAGTTTTACTTATGAATTATGTTTCAGAATTAAATGCAAGCCAAGAAAGTGCAATTTTCGATAAAATGCACGAAAGCAATTGGGGCGAAAAAATTGATTTGAGAGATGATTTTTCACTGACTAAAAGAAAACAATTTTTTGAAGAAATTGATGATATTGATCAATTTGATCTGATTTATTTTGATGCTTTTGGATACAGAGTGCAACCTGAATTGTGGAGTACCGCTATTTTTGAGAAGATGTTTAAGGCGCTTAAAGCGAATGGTGTGCTGGTTACGTATGCTGCTAGAGGCGTTGTAAAAAGGAGTATGATTGAAGTAGGCTTTACCGTTGAAAAACTTGCCGGACCGCCTGGGAAAAGAGAAATGTTTCGTGCTAGAAAAAGCTAAGACTTATTGTTTAAGTGGTTTGTTTTCAGTGATTTATTTTTTTTGAATCAAAATCCATGAATTAAAAATAAAAAAATTAAAACTACGTTAAATAGTTATGTTGTAATAAAAAATAATGTATTTTTACAACACTTTAGAATCCAAATCTAACTAAAATCAACGTTTACTATGTCAAAAATCATGTATGATTATACAAAATCAATTTTGGAAAGAGTGAGTTTTGATCCATTGCTTTTTTGCAAAGAATTAGAAAAAGCCATCAAAACATTATTACCATACGAAATGGAGCAATTGCGAGAATGGTTATTAAATTTCACAATTGGAAAACCAGAATTAAAACAATGTTTACTAATCGTAAATTCATAAAAAAAAGGAACCGCAAAACGGTTCCTTTTTTTATTTTTTAGGTAGTGAACTTATAATTTGAACATTTTGAAATACGATAGCACCTTTTACAACTCCTGCAATTGTATTTCGAAGCGCATCAATTATCTGTATTTTTAATTCGCTCTTAGGGAATATGAGACTGACTTCTCTGGCAGGTTTAGGTTCCTTGAAGTGGCGTAGTTTTAATTTGTCAGTTTCTTTTAAATCTAAGGTATGTAAATAGGGAAGCAATGTTGTCCCTAAACCTTCATCTGCTAATTTTATAAGGGTTTCAAAACTTCCGCTTTCAATTTGAAAACGACTCGTTTCATTTTTACTTACATTTTTGCATAAATTTAAAATTCCGTCTCGAAAACAGTGTCCGTCTTGTAATAGCAAGATTTCATCTAAATTTAAATCTGAAACTTCTATTTCTTTCTTTTGAAAATGATGATGACTTTCTGGTATGTAAGCTACAAAGGGTTCGTAATACAATACAATTTCTTTTATTTTTTCCTCCATTAGAGGTGTTGCGGCAATGGCGGCATCAAGATGACCGTTATTTAGTTTTGTTATTATTTCTTCCGTATTTAACTCTTCGATTATGAGTTTTACTTTAGGATATTTTTTTATGAAATTATTCAAGAACATTGGCAATAGCGTAGGCATAATGGTTGGGATTATTCCTAATCTGAATTCACCACCAATAAATCCTTTTTGCTGTTCTACAATATCTTGAATCCTATCGGCCTCATTAACGATGTTTTTTGCTTGATTTACAATTTTTTGACCAATATCAGTAAGTTGAATCGGTTTTTTGGTTCGGTCAAATATCTGAATACTTAATTCTTCTTCTATTTTCTGAATTTGCATGCTCAATGTTGGTTGAGTAACAAAACATTTTTCGGCAGCTAGAGTGAAATTTTTATGTTCTGCTACAGCTAGAACATATTTTAATTGAGTGATTGTCATCTTTTATAGTAATATCTGATGCAAATATAAAAACAATCAATTTAACTTATAGTGTAAAGAACTGTTTTCTTATCTAAATTTGCTAAAAATAAAAATTATGAAAACAAATATTTTAGGATTACCGGTAAAAGAATCAGAACTAATAGTTAGTCAATTGAATGTTTTGTTGTCTAATTTTCAGGTTTATTACCAAAATCTAAGAGGAATTCATTGGAATATTAGAGGGAAACGCTTTTTTGATTTACATGTAAAATTTGAAGAGTTATATACGGATGCCCAAATGAAAATTGATTTAATTGCCGAAAGAGTTCTTACTGTTGGCGGAACACCACTGCATACTTTTGAGGATTACATAAATAATAATCAGCTAGTTGTAGGTAAAAACATTTCAAATGATGAAAAAGCAGTGCATTTAATTGTTACTTCATTGTCCCATTTGTTAAAAATAGAAAGAGAGATTCTTAACAAAACAGGAGAAATAAATGATGAAGGAACAAATTCCATGATGAGCGATTTTATATCAGAACAAGAGAAGACCATCTGGATGATGCAAGCTTGGTTAGAAGAAAGTTTGTAATTTTATAAGAATTTAAAAAAAATGGAATGGATTTAGTGTTTTCCACTTTTATTTAATGTTAATTTTTTTTTAAATTTAGAAAAACGATTGCTTATTTAATAAACTTAATTCTATTTTTGCGCAAATGAAAATGATATCTAAAATATTTTTAATTCTATTTATCACTTTTCTCATCACTCCAACAATAGTTACTGTGATTGAGAAAAGTGCAGATATTTCTATTTTCTATAGTGTTTCCGAGGAAGAGCATGCGCACAAAGAAATCAAAACCTTTTTTTATTTAGAATCTCCTACTGAAGTTGTTATTTCATCGAGATTATCATCTAGCGCTATTTTATCTGAGAATTTATCGAAACACGATAATATCACCTCTTCCATATTCATTCCCCCGCCCAACGAAGTTTAATACAGTTTTTGATTTTTTTTTTAAAATCAATTTTCACATACAGCATGTGGAGAAGTTCTTTGTATTCAATTTTTAGTTCGGTATTATGACAAAAAAAATCAATCTTTTTGCTAACCTTAAATCTGATTTTGCATCTGGTTTAGTGGTTTTCTTGGTGGCGCTACCATTGTGTTTAGGTATTGCAATGGCTTCAGGTGCTCCTTTATTTTCAGGAATTATTTCAGGAGTTATCGGAGGAATAGTAGTAGGCTATTTAAGTACGTCTAACATAAGTGTCTCTGGACCTGCTGCAGGTCTGACTGCAATTGTCCTTACTGCAATAACAGATTTAGGTACTTTTGATATTTTTTTAACTGCCGTTTTTATTGCAGGTCTGTTACAATTAATTTTAGGATTTGCCAAAGCAGGAAGTATTTCTAATTATTTTCCAACGAATGTTATTGAAGGAATGTTAGCGGGTATTGGAATTATTATTATTCTGAAACAATTGCCGCACGCATTTGGTTACGATAATGATTTTGAAGGTGATCAAGCATTTTCACAATCAGATGGTAGTAATACCTTTTCTGCGCTGTTTAGTATTTTTGATTATATCCAAATAGGCTCAATTGTTATTACATTGGTATCTATGGCGATTTTGATTTCTTGGGATAAAGTTCCATTTTTGAAAAAATTAAAATTAGTTCCCGGAGCCCTAATTGCTGTTGCTCTTGGTGTTATTTTGAATGAGATTTTCATTGGTACAGGAAGTGCTTTGGCTATTGGAAAAGAGCATTTGGTTTCTTTACCGGTTCCATCATCTTTTGAAGAATTTAAATCGATTATTGTAACGCCTAATTTATCTGGAGTAACGAATCCAAAGGTTTGGGTTGTAGCATTTACAATTGCTATTGTAGCTTCGATTGAGACGCTTTTAAGTATTGAAGCAGCTGATAGAATGGACGTTCAAAAACGCTATACAGATACTAATATGGAATTGAAAGCGCAAGGAATTGGTAATATGGCGAGTTCACTTTTAGGAGGCTTACCATTGACATCTGTAATTGTGCGTTCCTCAGCAAACAGTAATTCAGGAGCCAAATCTAAAATGTCTACTATTATCCATGGATCATTACTATTAGTGAGTGTACTTGCCGTTCCAGTAATTTTGAATAAAATCCCGTTGGCTACGTTAGCAGCAATCTTAATCTTAGTTGGTTATAAACTGGCTAAACCAGCAACATTCAAGCATTTTTGGGAAAAAGGAAAGTATCAATTTGTGCCTTTTATTGCCACATTATTAGCGGTTGTATTTTTGGATTTGTTGAAAGGTGTTGCTCTTGGAATTTTCATCAGTATTATTTTTGTTTTAAAAGGAAATCTGAAGAGAGCCTATTATTTTAGAAAAGAAGAATATGCAGATGGCGATGTGATTCATATTGATTTGGCTCAGGAAGTTTCTTTCTTGAATAAAGCTGCAATCAAACAGACATTAAATAATATTCCGGAAAATTCTAAGGTAATAATTGATGCAAAAGATACGGTTTATATTGCGCATGATATTTTGGATTTAATACATGAATTTAAAACGACCAGAGCTGTAGATAATAATATAAAAGTGAAGCTTAAAGGATTTAAAAAGGCCTACCAGTTAGAGAATACTGGAGAGGAAGGAAAACACGTTTTTGTTGAGCATAAATAATAAATAAAAGTTTTAAAAAATGAAGACATTAAATAAAGAATTGCAATCTGCAATTACACCAAGAAAGGCTTTAGAAATATTAAAAGAAGGAAATAACAGATTTGTAAATAATCTAAAAGCGCATAGAGATTTACTCGAACAAGTTAATGATACTCGTGATGGTCAATGGCCTTTTGCAACAATTTTAAGTTGTATTGATAGTAGGACTTCTGCAGAACTCATTTTTGATCAAGGTTTAGGTGATGTTTTTTCGGTAAGAATTGCTGGTAATATTGTAAATACAGATATTCTGGGAAGTATGGAGTTTGCCTGTAAAGTAGCAGGTTCTAAGCTTATTGTTGTCCTTGGACATAGCAAATGTGGTGCTGTAAAAGGTGCTTGTGACCATGTAGAAATGGGAAATCTTACTGAATTGTTATCAAAAATTCAACCAGCAGTTTATCAAGAAAAGGAAACTTTAACTGAAAGAAATGCTAAAAACCCTTCATTTGTAGAGAATGTTGCTCAAATTAACGTAAAGCGTAGTGTGAAAAACATTATTGAAAGAAGTTTTATTTTGGAGCAAATGGTTGAAAATGGTGAGATAGGAATAATTGGAGCTATGCACAATATAGAAACAGGTGAAGTTGTTTTCTATGATGATGTTCAATACATTAAAGATGATGAAAATCTAGGTTTCACAATAGCGGAATTGAGACATTAATATTTTAAAATTTCATATATTTGAATTTGATTGTATATTCTAAACAATTCAAAATTAATCAGATTAACAATCAAAATAATTATGAGCGATTTTTATAAAAAAATATTAGAGAATAATAAAAAATGGGTCGAAACTTCTTTAGCGAGCGACCCAAATTATTTTGAAGATCTTGCCAAAGGTCAAACTCCGCCATTATTATGGATAGGTTGTTCAGACAGCAGAGTTCCTGCAAATGAAATTGTAGGAGCAAAACCAGGAGAAGTTTTTGTACATAGAAACATTGCCAATATGGTGGTGCATAGTGATATGAATATGTTGAGCGTATTGGATTACGCCGTGAATGTCTTGAAAGTAAAACATGTACTGGTATGTGGCCACTATGGTTGTGGAGGTGTCAAGGCAGCAATGGGGAATGATTCTATTGGAATTATTGATAACTGGATTCGCCATATAAAAGATGTATATCGTTTGCACAGCACCTATTTAAATTCTATCGAAGATGAAATGGAGCGTTTTAATACTTTTGTAGAATTAAATGTAAAAGAGCAGGTTTTTGACTTAGCCAAAACATCAATTGTACAGTCTGCTTGGAAGAACGGTCAGGATTTAACTTTACACGGATGGGCTTACGGACTTAATTCCGGTTTTGTTACGGATTTAGATGTTAACATCAGTTCCGATAAAGATTTGGACGAAGTATACCAACTGAAATTCTAATAAAAAAAGCCGCGTTTTAGACTGCACCCAAAAGTTTAGACAAATTTATAATTAATTTTGATAATAATGAGCTCGATATTGTATCGGGCTCATTTTGTTTAAATTAGACTTGATTCTATCGTTATTGTAATAA
>NZ_JASCRU010000032.1:0-35684 GCF_030010285.1 Flavobacterium sp. XS2P24 | reverse complement strand
GCATCAGCAGAATCATTCAATGCAAAAATAAAAGCATTTAGATCTCAATTCAGAGAGATTAGAAACATTGAATACTTCCTTTTTAGGCTAACCAATATTTATGCTTAATTTTTACTGCTCCACAGATTTTTGTATTGATCCTAAACAGGCTTTAAAAGTGACCACGGCGGGATTTGAACCCGCACGCCCTTGCGAGCACCAGCCCCTCAAGCTGGCAAGTCTACCGTTTCTCCACGTGGCCTAAAAAAAGAAAAGGTCAAGTAATAAATTACTAGACCTTTTGTGACCCGACTGGGGCTCGAACCCAGGACCCCATCATTAAAAGTGATGTGCTCTACCAACTGAGCTATCGAGTCAATGCTTCAAGGAAATTATGTGTTGATCACTAAAATTGTGACCCGACTGGGGCTCGAACCCAGGACCCCATCATTAAAAGTGATGTGCTCTACCAACTGAGCTATCGAGTCATATTCTTTCCTTGAATGCGGGTGCAAATATAAGGACTTATTTTGGAGTTTTCCAAGCAATTTTATTATAAATTTGTCTTTTTTTAACAAAATTACTCAACACCTTAATTTGTAAGGTTTTATTCAGATGAAAAAAATTATATTATTAGGTTATATGGGCTGTGGTAAGTCCACAATTGCAAATAAATTGTCAAAACTTATTGAAATTCCTTTTGTGGATTTGGATAAAAAGATTGAAGAGAAGGTGAATTTATCTATAAATGCTATTTTTGAAAAGCACGGAGAAATTTATTTTAGAAAGTTAGAGCACGAAGTTTTTATCGAATTATTGCATTCGCCGGAGCAATTAATTATAGGTTTGGGCGGAGGTACTCCTTGTTATGCAAATAATCATGAGTTGTTAAAAGGCGATAATGTAGTATCTGTTTATCTTAAAGCTTCAATAGATACTTTATTCAACAGATTGAGTCATAATAAAAGTAAGCGCCCTCTTATTGCCGATAAAAGTGACGAAGAGATGAAAGAGTTTATTGCAAAACATCTCTTCGACAGAAGTTTTTATTACAATCAAGCACAATATAAGGTGATTGTTGATGATAAGTCAATCGATCAGACTGTACTTGATATCGTTGCTATTTTAGCTTAGATAAGCATAATTATCATCGTTTTCATCAAAAACGACTTGTACGTGTTCCAATAATGATGTAGAAAGTGATATGCCTTTGAAATCAGCTTTTACAGGGTATTTTTTGTGGTTTCGGTCCACAAGTACTGCGGTTTTAAACTTTTTCAAAGGAACGTCTATAAAATGCCTAACTGCATAGATTAATGTGGTGCCTGAATTTAATACATCATCAACAAGAACTAAGCCTTTATTGGCATATTGTTCTTTTGTTAAGGAAGTGTGAATTGGTAATTCGGGATTTTGTTTATTGATTTGTACTTCGCAAAGCGAAACTTTGATAGGAGAAATGGTTTCTAAGATTGAAGCTATTTTTTTTGCAAAAGTAAAACCGTTAGAGGCAATTCCTGCAATTACAATTTCTTCTTCATCTACAAATGTTTCATAGATTTGGTAAGCAATTCTTTTTATTTTATGCTCGATTTCTTGATTCGTTAAGATAATATTTTTGCTCATTATTTTTAGTTTGTTATTTAACCGTTTACAGTTTAAAATTCAAAGAATTATTTTGGTAACTTAAAAAGTAATGTTTTAGGTTTACTCATCATCTTCATCGGTGGTTGTTTCATTCCCAAATTCATCAATATCTCTTCGGTCTTTTTTTGTAGGTCTTCCGGTGCCATTTTTTCGGTAATGCTCCTTTGATAATTTCAGTAATTCTAAATGCTGGTAGGCTTCTGCTGGAGTATCATTTCTTCGGTAGATATCAACTAATTTAGCTCCAACACGGTTCTCCGGTACATCCAGAACGGTGATGATTTGTGTAATTTGGTCTTTCCGGAACGTAATTTTGTCAGTAGGAAAAACCTCTTTTGATGGCTTGGCAACAAGACCATTTACAGTCACATGATTCTTTTTACAGGCTTCAGTAACCATATTTCTGGTTTTGTAATACCGCATGCACCATAAATATTTATCTATTCTCATAAATTTTCTAAAATCGGAGTTAAATAGTTTACAAAAATCAATCAATATTGTATCTTGCGCACTTAAAAATTTAGCTATAATGAACAAATTTAAGTATTATTTTATTCTATTAATTACAACGGTCTCTTTATTTTCATGTTCAAAGGATGATGCTGCTGAAATTGAACCACCTAGAGATTACGCAGAACAATTAGCTACTGATTTAACTGATATTGAAGAATATTTAAAAACCTATTCTATAACTGTTCTTAATCATCCTGGTTTTGCTGATGATCAAGATGTTACTTTTACAAAAATTCCAACAGGAGGAACAGCACCCTCTATTTATTCGTATTTGAATAGTACCACTTTTCCTAAACTTTTGAGTAAAGAGGTGAAACTTCATGATATAACTTACAAGTTGTATTATTTAGTGCTAAGAGAAGGAGTAGGAGAGAAACCTTCTAATGTTGATGGTGTGTTAGCCGCTTACAAAGGAGATTATTTAGATCGTCAAACAGTATCTGAAGTTACGGCATTAACGGCGACTCAATTTGAAGAAGTTAAGAATCCACAACAATTTTTAAGTTTATTTAGTACGATAACAGGTTGGGGTGAAACTTTTCCTGAGTTTAAAGTAGGGACGTATTCTTCAAATGCTGACGGTACAGTTTCTTATAATGATTTTGGAGCAGGAATTATGTTTATTCCTTCAGGACTTGGATATTACAATTCAGGAAGTGCCAGTATTCCAGCTTACGCTCCTTTAGTTTTTAGTTTTAAATTATTTGCAATTAGCAGATTAGATTCTGATAATGATGGAATTATGAACTTTCAAGAAGATGTAAACGGAGACGGTTACATGCGTGTTTTGGCAACAGGCGTTGTAAATCCTGATGATACTGATGGAGATGGTATTCCTAACTTTTTCGATGCTGACGATGATGGAGATGGAGTTAGTACAAAAACAGAAATTACAGGAGCTAATGGTGTTTTAATTCCTTTTGCAGATATACCGAGTTGTGATGGTAATACGACTGATCCGGCTAGAGTAAAAAGACACTTAGTAAAGTGTAATTAAAAAATACAATTCAAAAAAAAATCCAGTTCAATTGAACTGGATTTTTTTTGGTGTAAAATGAAAATATTATTTTCTTTTCATTACTCTTTCTACAGCTTCAACAATCGCTTGATTGTTCAATTTGTATTTTTCCATTAATTGTTCTGGTGTTCCAGATTCTCCAAAACTGTCATTAACCGCTACAAACTCTTGTGGAGCAGGACTGTTCAATGCTAAGACTCTGGAAACGCTTTCGCCAAGACCACCAAGAATATTATGCTCTTCAGCAGTAACGATACATTTTGTTTTTGCCAATGATTTCAAAATCGCTTCTTCATCCAATGGTTTGATCGTATGAATATTGATTACTTCAGCAGAAATACCTTTTGCTTCCAAAGCTTCAGCAGCGATTAGCGCTTCCCAAACTAAATGTCCGGTAGCAATAATTGTTACGTCAGAACCTTCGCTTAAAACAATCGCTTTTCCTATTACGAAAGGCTCATCAGCAGGCATGAAATTAGGCACAACCGGACGACCAAAACGCAAGTAAGCTGGACCATGGTGATCTGCTAGTGCTAAAGTAGCCGCTTTAGTTTGATTGTAATCACAAGTATTGATTACTGTCATTCCCGGTAACATTTTCATTAATCCAATATCTTCAAGAATTTGGTGTGTAGCACCGTCTTCACCTAATGTTAATCCAGCGTGTGAAGCACAAATTTTTACATTTTTCTCAGAATACGCCACTGATTGACGGATTTGATCATACACTCTTCCTGTAGAAAAGTTAGCGAAAGTTCCTGTAAAAGGAATTTTACCACCAACAGTTAAACCAGCTGCTATTCCAATCATGTTTGCTTCTGCAATCCCAATTTGGAAAAAACGTTCCGGGTGATTTTTCTTGAAATCGTCAAATTTTAAAGAACCTATTAAATCCGCACAAAGTGCAACCACATTTTCATTCTTTTGACCTAATTCAGTCATTCCCGCTCCAAAACCCGAACGAGTATCTTTACTTCCTGTATTTGTATATTTTTTCATTTTTCAATTTAGATTTTTAGCAGTATTCTACTGAACACTAATTACTGAGCTCTGAACACTTTCTAGTAGTCGCTTTCGCCTTCTGTATAGTTTTGACCTAAAGCAATTTCAAGTTGCGTATCATTTGGCGCTTTACCGTGCCAAGCATGACTGTACATCATAAAATCTACACCATTACCCATTTCAGTATGCAACAACACACAAACTGGTTTTCCTTTTCCAGTTCTTGATTTTGCATCATTCATTCCAGCAATAACAGCTTCAATATCATTTCCTTTTTCAATTTCTAAAACATCCCAATCAAAAGCTTCAAATTTAGCGCGGATACTTCCCATTGCTAAAACTTCATCAGTTGTTCCGTCAATTTGTTTTCCGTTTAAATCGATTGTAGCGATAAGATTGTCTACTTTTTTTGCAGAAGCATACATAATTGCTTCCCAGTTTTGACCTTCTTGTAATTCACCATCTCCGTGAAGTGTGTAAATTATATGATTGTCACCATTTAATTTTTTAGCTTGAGCAGCACCAATTCCTACTGATAATCCTTGTCCAAGAGAACCTGACGCAATTCTCACTCCAGGTAAACCATCATGAGTAGTTGGGTGACCTTGTAATCTTGAATTGATCAAACGGAAAGTTGCTAATTCTGATACCGGGAAATAACCGCTTCTCGCTAAAACGCTGTAGAAAACAGGAGAAATATGTCCGTTTGAAAGGAAGAAAAGATCTTCTCCAATACCGTCCATATCAAAACCTTCTTTGCGTTCCATTATGTTTTGGTATAAGGTTACCAGAAATTCAGTACAACCTAGAGAACCACCTGGGTGACCTGAATTGACAGCGTGTACCATTCGAAGAATATCTCTTCTGACTTGGATTGTTAAATCGTTTAATTGTTGTGTGTTAGGCTTCATTTTGTGTGTAAAAGTTAAACTGGTGCAAATGTAATTTTTATTTAGGGTTACCGCAAAAGTTTTTAGGAATATTTAATGGAAGATTCAGTTAGAATTTAAGTTGAATAAAATTACCGGCATAAGTTTGCATAATTCACAAAAAAGCCCGCCAAATGCGGGCTTTTTTGTGAATGGAGAAACTAATAATATTTGTAAATTCTCCAATTGTAATTATAGTTAAGTGTTCGTAATTGCATCAGCTCTGTGCGCTTGATTATTGATAGCCGTTAAGGCGATTCCAGTTAATACCGCATCTGTTTTTTTCTCGTCATCAAGACTCATCGCCAATAGATTTGCCGCTTTGTCTTCTCCTAAAGTTTTTGCAAAAGCATGCAGGGTTCCATAAGTTGCAATTTCATAATGTTTTACCTTTTGATCTGCTGCAATAATTCCCGCATCTCGAACAACGCCAATATCAGTTTGTCTGATCAAGCTATTTGTTTCTTTCAATATGCCTCCCATTGCTTCGCATTTTTTGGCAGTCGCTTCAACACCAGTTGCTTCAAATATTTTTTCCAAACGTGAAACGTGTTCTTGTGTCTCATTCAATTGGTTTTTTAAAGAGTTAACTAATTCTGGTGATGATGCGTTTTTCATCATTTTTGGCAATGTTTTAGTTAACACTTTCTCTGCCCAATAAATATCTTTCAATCCAACTTCAAATAAATCTCTCAATCCATGTGCTGCATTTGCTTGTACAGCTCCTTTACTATTTTCGCTTTTACCCATTTCAGTTCTCATAACACTAGTTTTTTAAGATTAATTTTTTATGAAAAATATTAAATATGATATTCTCTTAAACAAACTCATTATTTAATTTTCAAGTAGGGTAAAATTAAACATATTAAAATGTAATCAATTGTTAATTAACTAATTGTAAATACGAAATGTATGATTTTTTAAAGAAATTAATGTTCTGATTTTAGTTTTGAATAGCTGTTGGATTGTCTTTTTTAAGTGGTTTGTGACTGATGATAATTCACATCCAGCCATGAA
This sequence comes from Flavobacterium sp. XS2P24, assembly GCF_030010285.1. NCBI lineage: Bacteria > Pseudomonadati > Bacteroidota > Flavobacteriia > Flavobacteriales > Flavobacteriaceae > Flavobacterium > Flavobacterium sp. XS2P24. The sequence goes on along the minus strand of NZ_JASCRU010000032.1, from coordinate 29,579 downwards.
CCGCCATTGTAAGATTCAATTCCATGTGCCGTTAGAAACACTTGTGCCTGTCCGCTTCTATTTCCCGATGCACAACAAAGAATTAATGGGGCTTTAAGTTCTTGTATTTCCTGCATTCTATGTGGTATCTCATTCAAAGGAATATTTATGGAACCAGCAACATGACCGCCCATAAACTCATCATAGGAACGTACATCGACTATGGTTCCCAGTTTTTCTTTAATTATTTTTGCTACTTCCATTTTGTTGTTCTTTAAAGATTATTAATCTATGATAGCATAAAGCTGTTTTGCTCTATCTAAATTTACGGATTTATTCAACGGAATTTCTAAGAAATATTCCAGTTGCCATTTTTGGGTTTTTTGCGCTTGTTTGCTTTCTGTCAAGTCCCACGGCGGATACACCCGAATTCCTCGTTTTCCTTCTTTTAAGTCAGTACTGATAATTCCTTGTTGACTAAGCACGGATTTTGGAAATATAAATTGACCAAATTTATCGTTGCTTTTAGTATTTATAACAAAAAAATCAATTTCGTCTGAAACTGTATAAGGCTCGATAGGTCCATTTTCGCTTCTCTTCCAAAAAGTGACAAATTGCCCAATCTTTGTAGGGGTAATTTTTGCAACACGAAAGAGTATTTTAATGGTGTCAAGGTCAAATTTACAGGCGCAATATTCGGCACTTTCTTTTTCTATTTCAAGATTTCGGAGGTCAAAACCATATTTGTCAAATACAAGCTCTTTAGTCTCAATTAGGTTTTCGGGAATCATTCGTGTTGTTATTTGGGCTTTTTAATGGGAAACTAATTTTCTAATGGTTGTAAGTCAGTATCAGGTATGATTTTTACTTCTTCTTCCTCATCCTTCAATTCATAAAGTAAGTGTTCTACTTCAGAATAATCCTTAATCACTTTTACAGTAATTATGGCTAGAGGAATACCTATTATTGAAGCAACAATACTGGCAATTGTAGTCGTAGTAAGCTCTTCAAGTGTCTCCGCCTTCATGGAATATCTAAAAAAGAATTGCCCTAAAAATGAAGAAATAATCCATAATGCCCACCACCATCCAATGAAATGGGTCGTTAGATTTTGAGCATAATTTTCATCCTTTTTAGATAGTAAATTTTGTGTTTCCTGATACAACTCTTTCATGATTTGGTTGGGTCTATAAAGAGAAATGATTGGTACAAACCAGCAACTGGCGGCCCATCCTTCGGTGAATGATAAACTTTCGGCTTTTATATGAAGATTGTAGTAGGCTCTCCTGAACCATCGTATAAAAGTAATTCCCGAAATCACATATACTGTCAAATAAATTAGGCCTATGATTTTTTGTCTTAAATCATTATCAGTGGCCGCTTCAGTTGTGATTTGTCCGCCATTTGCAACAGTTTGTAATAAGTCATATTGCAAATAATCAGAAAGTAGTGAAATTATTTCGACAGTTAGCACAGTCCATAATAGCATAATAGCAATTTTTGCTCTTTGGCCGTTGGGTTTTAAATTTTCCATTTTTTATTTTTTTGTCAATTTAAATGCTCCACCACCTTGTTTTATAATCATTTGTTTTTCATTTGGCTTAAATTCTAGTTGTATTCCAGCGGCTAAAAACTCAAATTTATCTTTCTCAGTTGCTTCTAACGGAAATGCTGATTGTCCGGTTGCTTGTGCAAAAAGTTTTAAATTATCTTTTGTAATCGTAATTTTCATGGGAAATCCAGCATCTGAATATTCTCCTAAATAAGGATCCAAGTCTTCGGTTTTGAGTTCGAAATTTTTAAAAGTAGAAATTACAAACGGCTTGTTGAAGTAACTACTTAAAGCAACGATAATGATATCATTATTGTCGTATGTCTTTCCGTTTGATGTTAATGCAACGGCAATCTTGTCCTCTGTAAAATAATACAACACAGATCTGAATTCATCAATTCCTCCAGTATGGCCAAATCCTTTTTTATCATAAAACGGAATTTGGAAAATCCCCATGCCGTAGTTGTCTTGTAAAGTAATCATTTGTTTTAAACTGCTTTCGTTGATTATTTTATTCGCGAATAAATGGTCAATAAAAATGGTCAAATCAGTCGGATTAGAAACAATTGAACCAGCTCCCATTGGGATTGACATATCCGTTTCGGTTTCTTTTATCCATTTTTCTGAAAATTTATAAGAATTAGATTCGTTGTTTTGAATGCTTATTTTATCTCCTACGTAAGTGTTTTTTAAGCCTAATGGTTTTGTAATTTTATCTTTTAAAATAGCTGCATATGGTTTTTTGTATGCTTTTTGAAGAATATAACTCAACAAAACATAATTTGAATTGCTATAATCTGCTTTGCTGTTTGGTTCAAAATCACTTTTCCCTTTTGCAATGATTTCTACCATTTGCTCTTCGGATTTGGGTTCGGTATTGTACTTTAAATAGTCTGGATTATTGGTGAAATTATGGATGCCGCTTCTGTGGTTTAATAAATTTCCAATCGTTATTTTCGTTGCATTTTCGATTGTTGGGAAATAGATTTCTATAGTTTGATTTAATACTATTTTCTTCTCTTCAACTGCTTTGAATATTAATGCGGAAGTAAACATTTTTGAAATAGAACCAATTCGGTATTTGGATAAATTAGTTGCTTTTTTATTCGTTTCAATATCTACTTTTCCAATTGATTTGGAATAAATCAGCGTTCCATTTTGTGAAACGGCTATACTTCCCATAAACTTATCCTTTGCTTCAAGAATTTGAAATAAACTATCCAGTTTTGCTACGTTCATTTTTTGGGAATATCCAGTGCCAAATAATAAACTGAAAAGCATTGTAATTAAAATTTTCTTTGCCATAATTGTTTCAATTGTATTGTTGTAAGGTTTTATAAAATCCTGTGAAATCCCAGTTCATTTTGAAAAGGATAAAAGAATAAGATTTTAGCAATTTTCAAGTAAATATATACGATTAAACTGATACAAAATTATTTTTATAAAAAATAACTTCGTGTAAAAGGATTACAACAGCGTTGCTTTTTTTGTAATTATATTTTTCTATTTTAGTTTTGAAAAGAGTTGCGCCTTTTTCTTTGGCTGGAGCCAAAACCAATATGAGGCTCAAGCCATTGCCTTTTGTCCAAGCTTTCACGCTCATTTTCTGGGGCCAGCTAGGACGTATGGTTTGAATGGTGATACTGGAAATGGAGCTTTTTCCTTTCGCTTTTTCGTCAACTTTTTTTACAACATCTTTTGCCTCTTGCGCAAAAAGTATACTCAATAAATGAAAAAAATAGGAAGAATATCTTTTCCAAAGCATTTAGCACTATCGTCATCCGATATTGCCTTACATGGGGTTGCTCTAAATTGGAGGGCGCTCATCACCCACATTAAGAGACGTAAACTTCGTTGCTTGAAGGTGTTTTTGCCAATCTTTTACTAATCTTGAAATGTTAAAAAAAAGGTTTGAACGCCTATTCCAAAGATACTTAAAATGTATAAAAAAAAGTGCGTAAAAAACTATTAATTCAATAAAAATAATTGATTTACAGTGTATTATAATTTTGTTTTGAATTTTAGTTTTGAAAAAATTAGTAAATGCATAAAAAAACACAAAAAAATTTTTGTAGGAAAAGGTATTGAAATCTAGGACGAAATAGAATAAGAACATTAAGAAATACAAACGATAATGACCACATATTAGTCGAAAGAAAAGAACCCAAAAAACTCCCCATTAACTTTTTATTAATCAATTGTTTCCATTATTTACTATATATTGCTGGAGGTTAATTACTTTTTTTAATCAGAAGCACTGTCATATAGCTATGTAGTTTTATAAATTATTACCTGATTTTGTAACGAAAATAATTTATCCTTTCACAGCATGCTTTATGACATTAAGGAATACTAGTATTAGTATAATAAATATATAATTATGTCAGAAAAAAGCAAAAAACAATTTGGTGTTTGGATGGATTCACATCATGAAACTAATATTTAGGTAGAGAAAAATGTAAATTCCGGGAATTCGTTGTACTAGGTTACGAAAAAGTGGGTACTCAAGGAAATAATTAAAGCGAAAATGCAGCGAATAATACATAAAGAGATTTACTTCATAAATTATTCAAAAACGCCACTGCTCACATGCAAAATATTGATGAATTGCATGTTACCGGAACAGGTACTGTCCAGGAACAATTTATTAAATATTTGTATGAAACTCCACAGTATAAAAATGTTGAGACTAAAGAAGGTACTTCTAATAAAATGAGTGATGAAAGTTTAATTGAATATGCGGTTACACAATTCAACTAATTTTTTAATATAAATAAAAAAGCTGCTTTGTTAGTTTAAAGAAGCTTTTTTTATGCTAATAACGGTCTCGTTCTGAAATAGAGTTGCAATTTTGTTAAACCTAATTGAGGACAAGATTTTTCTTAAAGATTTTTTAATTCTTAAAGAAAGAGCCTATTTGTTGCAGATGTTGTTCAGTTTGGTATTTATTAAAGTTATCCCATTTTGGAGGAAAACTTGTTTTTTGTCCATACATGGAATTGATACATACATTGTTCTCTTTGTACTTGTCATGTAAAATTTCCAAAATTTTAAAGAAAAATTCGTCCAGCAATACTATAGCTTCAAATTCGATTTTAAGTGTGTCATAATTACTATCTGAGAGATTAAATAACTGTAATAAACCTAAAATTTCGTCCTTTTCGGCTTTATTTATTTCAGTTAAATAGCCGTATTTTAAGGTTTTAAAAACTAAGTTATTCCAAGCTACACTGTCATGTCCCCATTTGACATCTGGTAGGTTTAGCGCATGTTCGCAGATTAAAATAATAGAAAAAAGCACATCATTTAAATACTTTGCCGGGAATTCATCAAAACTTCTAAATTCAAAACCACTTTGATACATTTTTTCCTGATTGAAATCAAGACCCACTTCCGAAAGTAATTCATATTCCATCTCGGATTGAATTTGATCTCGCCACCAAATATTTTCTTCTTTTTCAAACTTTAGCAGTTTTCTAAAATCATCTACCTTGTACGTTAGAATTTTTCCTTTGGGCATCGCTTTGTTATAAGTGCCTACCCCAATGTAACGAGACATGGCATTTCTCATAGAACCCAAAGTGAATTTTTTGTCTAAATCATACTTAGTGCTTATTACTCCCATAATATCAGGACTTCCTAAGGTTGCTATGAAAAAAGGTTCAAACCATTGCAGCAAATAAATTGCGTTGGAGTGTGTTTTATCAAAATCTTTATAATCTACTATTCGGCTATCTTCTGTCAGTGTGGGTAAAGTAATGTGAAAATGGTACGTCCCATTATTAAACAAAACGAGATTTTCCTGATTGGTCATAAACATATTAAGACCATTGTTGTAATCTGGAAAATTTAATTTTTCTTTTATAACCTTTGATTCGTTTATGGTATCGAGGAACAACTTTTTGGTCGCTTTTAGCTCTTTACAAGAATCAACTATGGTTCGGTTTTCAAAGTATTTTGTAACAAATTCGATAGAATCGCCATCAAAATGTACGGAACCCATAGTTTTATTTCTTTGGGTAATCATACTTTGAATATTATAGGGTTGGTCCTCAAGAAAAAGTTCCATGATAGATTTTCCAAGATATTCAGGATTTTCAACTGGCGGTAAGGTCACTTCAGTTGTATCTGTGTTCTCAACTAATGGCTTTACAGCTGATAAAGTCTTGTGCTGATAATTTATATCCAGTTTTTCTAAGGAATGGCTGTTCATCATTCGGCTCACTTTATAATTTTCATTCAAACAAAAAGCTTTTTTCAATATAGGAGCTAAGCTATCCGGTTTGTAGCATTTTCTATAATCAATACTATATTTCTCAAAACCAATTTTTTCTTGTATAAATTCACCAGATACTATTAAGGATTCTTCAAATTGCATGTAGGTTTCGTTTTCTAATCCAATTCCCCAATAATTTTTTTTTGCCTGATTTTCTTTCATTTATACGCGTTCGCTTTTTTTTAATGGTTAAGTGACTTAATAGTTATTTTTTTTATTTAAAAACAGGATTTAGTAAGTTGTAAAGTTTTTAAGAACAGTACTTAAGGAATAAGTATAATTGTTTTACAATCCTTAAAACAGTTTTTTGACTCTTAAACTTCAGGAATAAAATTTCAATCTCAGAAATCTTGTACTTGTATGGACTAAACGATTGATAAAAAGTGAAATTTTATAATGTAGTTATAAAATCAGTATAATTTTTAATACCTTTTATATCAATAAATTAAATAGATGAATAACCTAATTACAGTTTTTACTATTCTTGTGTTTTTCAAATGGCAAAAATACTTAATTATTAATTCATTTCCAAGTGGCTATTGGGATGATAATTTTGAAAAAAGGAGGAAGTCTATTTTAGGGTTATTTTAAAAAGGTCAAAAGTAATTTCAGTAAGGTTTTAAGGCAGTAATATGGTATTGTAATTATGTTACCTTTTATTTATATTTTCAGCCTATTTCTTCGTTGAATGCGTTATTACATCTTATGGATTAGCTGTGATAGGTTTATTCATGGTAATAAAACACATATGAGGAATATAGTTCATCATTCCACCAATCTTTTTTAACTTCTGAAAAGTAATTGTAATTCAATTTTCCTGCTTGTGATTGTAACGGATATACCACAACGCCATTTTCTCTGTAGGCGCTGTTCAAATCCGTTTCAGGAACAACAGGAACAATATGTCCGGAGAGTCCTTTTTCTTTCCTTTTGGCACAAATTATTCCAATCCCTCCATTGGTGTTTACTTTAGTTTGAATTTCATCAACTTCAAACATCCTTTTCCATCCAAAACTGGCTCCCCATTTCAAAAACCAATCGTGTATCGCACTGGAATAAATATGATCTACGGTTTTCCCATAAACAGCTTCAACCTCTTCTCCTTCTAATACTTTTTGGAGTGCGTCATCTGTCCACCAAACAGTAGGAACATAAACTTTAGAGAAATAGCAATAATCGAAAGTGTATACATTGCAATATGTGTCTTCAATCGTTCTTTGGTATCTAATACTCACAGAAGCATCCAGTTTATCGATGAGTCGAGCGATACTTTCTCGTTTTGTAGAAGAATCAGTCAAGTTTCTGTATGGAATGCTGGAATCACTAATGGGTTTGCATTTCATTAGAATAGAATCCAAACGCGATTCTGGATCGGGTAAAAAATTAGCAATCTTTATTCTAGAATCCGCTATTGAATCATCAACTATTGGCTCAAAGGGAGCCGAAACGGTATCTTTCTTCATTTTGACTGATTTAATTTGTTAGTGTAACGCTGTCTAAGCTCGAATATTTTTATCGAGTTTTATAGCAGAGCAGTTAAAACAAAGTATTTTATAAAAAAAGCTGTTGCGTGCGAGGAACCCCTATAACATATCTTTTTCTAAAATTTAAATGTAATAAAAAAAACTACAAGAGAAAATATAATTCGTTTATAAATCTAAAATATTGATTGATGACGTTATGCAGTTGTCAAGCCAAAACAGCAAAAAAAAACTACATAAAATAGGTTTTTGCTGTGCTTCTTGATGGCTGATTTGTATTGTTGTTTAACATTTTGGACGCAAAGCTGGGAGACATTGACTAGTGAAAACCGACTAACTCTTCGTAGAGCTGTGAGTGTATTTTTAGTTTAATATTTGTTTTACTTTACTTTCAGATATTTTCTGAAGTACACTTTTGTCGTTAAAACTCCAAATGACTAGAAATTTACCTTTTATAAAGATTTGTTCTGGATGTTCTATTGTTGGTTTTTTTGCTTGCCCCCATAATAATCCTTGTTGTTATTAATGATTGAAATTCATTTTTTTGACATTTCTTCTATTTTTACATCAACTTTAAATTCTGAAATTTTTATATTTTCAATGTTTTCAGTTTTGTCGATTTTATCGATTTTCTTATTACAGGAAATTATTAAAACCGTACATATAAATAATATTAATTTGCTTTTCATAGTGTTAACGGCAGGTACTCCGGTTCCGTTCAAAACTAGTTTCATTGTTCGTGCTGCGCACGCAACGAAACTCTAGCTGTTATGTGCTGTTTTACGAGTTCTGTATTGTCGTAAGTAACCCTTTTATGGCTTCATTTGTCCACTCGCCAATTTGAATTATTGCACTTCGAATTAAGAGGCTATCTGTCTGTGTAAAACCATCCACATTGCCTTCCACTTCTATTGCAAATTTAATAGTTTCGAGACTCTGCATAGGAGATAACTCTAAATGTGTAACGCCGTCTTTATTCGAAATCCATTTTATTAATTTCCTGGGTGTGTAGGCAATTGTCCCGCTAACTATATTTGATATTTTGTCAACTTTCGGAACAGCACCAATTTCAGTGTCTAAAAAATCTTCAATCGACATTTCATATGCATCATATTCAGGATAGTAGGATGCAATTAGAGCATTAAAAGAAAAGATTGCCTTATCAGTTCTATATTTAAAACCTGCTGGATAGGCCGCCCAAACTTTTAATGCAACATTAGATTCAGCTGCATATCTTAGTAATACGGGAACGTCTGCGTCGCACAATAGTACACGCAATTGCCCTGCTATAGTATAATGCAGGTCTTTTTCGTCTCTTCGCGGGTCGGTAAGGAAACCTTCAAGTTGAAGTTGATTTCGTTTTAATACTTCAAGCAATCTTGCTTTGTGAACTTCATCCATATTAGATTGTTATCGTTTTTAATTTAATAGCACATAACGTCAGTTCGTCTAAAAACCTCCGTTCTTCTTATTTTGCTTAAGATGCAGGTAAACATAGACGATTTAAACTACAATAATGTCCTTTTCAGGAAAAAGACTTTTGGTTGTAGCTATAAAAATAAAGTCGCAAAAAGCCTTAAAAAGACCTTTTACAGACCCAAAAAGCAAATCGAGTATTTTTAGATACTGTTTTAATTCATTTTGGTCAATCAGGTTGAAAATTCGGCGCAGGTTGTAGGCACAGAAAATCAATCCAACATCGGCTGAGGCTCGTTTGATGGTTTTTTTGGTCATGATATAATAAAAATCCTCCCGAAGCTTCGGGATCGCTTTAATGACTCCGTAGGGGTGCTCGACTATGGCTTGTCGTCTTCGGCAGTGGAATATTTGGGGAGATACACCCATAAAATTGCCATTAGCAATCATAGAATCAAAAACATTGACAACGAGAATGTAACTTTTGATTATAAGGATTATCGAATGGCGGGCGTCAAAAAGCAAATGACGCTCACGCATCAGGAATTTATCCGCCGGTTTTCGTTGCATATTTTGCCCAAACGGTTCGTCAAGATTCGTCATTACGGTTTTTTGAGCAGTACTTGGAAGCGTCAAAAGCTGAAAATTTTGCAGGAAAAACTAAAAGTAAAAGTACTGGAGAAAGCAGAGAAAAAGCCTTTTTTGCCCAAATGTCCCTGTTGCAAAACAGGCAATTTGCATCGAATAGCGGTTTTTGACCAGCGCGGTCCGCCTGCTTGGTATCTTGGCGGTAGCCAAAATTCAATTCCCTGTAAAAGCTGACTTTACGGGTAAGGCATTTTATGCCCAAAAGTGAAGGAAAACACTGGAAAACTATATTTAAAACTACTTCAAAAAAAAGAGGACACTAAATCTTCTTGATATTCTCTCTCTAAACTTTACGATAACTCCATAGTGTTAACGGCATGTACTCCGGTTCCGTTCAACACGGGTTTCAATTGTTCGTGCTACGCACGCAACGAAACCTTAGCTGTTATCTTGCGTTTTTATTCTACTTTAATTAATTTCACATTTGTTGTTTTCAATTTTTGGTTTAACCAATTTCTGATTTTTTCAGTATCTACATTTTCTTTTTTATCGTCAATTTGATAAAGAACAACTGTTAAAATTTTTGAACTTTCAGTATTTGAATTTAATAAATGTCTTCCGAAGGATACATTTTTCAGTTCTGGAAATAATATTTTTAATTCTTTATGAATATCAGAATTATCAAATTTATATTCTCCAAGTTCATTTTGAAGATTATTTATTAAAATATCTTTTTCAGATAAATTTTTATTTTGATTATTTAATTCATTTAAAATTTCACTTTTTAAATCTTTTGCATCTTGTTTTATTTTTAATTTTGTATTGCTAATATCGTATTGAACTAACTTTTGATTTAACGCTTTTATTTCTTCAGTATTAAATTTTTTAGTCAAAAATGCGACTTCAATTTTTTTTGGATTTGAATTAAATTTTGTATTCATATAAATAATTGTATAACCTTTATTTGTAAACTCATTTGAGATAAATTGTTCTACTTTTTGAGCGTATTTTTTTTCATTGAGCAGATTATATGCTAAATAAAAACTTGGAATTATCATAATCAAAATTAAAGAAGTGATTCCGTATCTAATTTGTTTTTCAAATTTAGGATTCAAACTTCTTACAGGTTCATATTTTAGATATTTAACTATCAAAAAAGTAGAAATACAAATAAAAAAGCAATTAATTGAGTATAAATAAAAAGCACCGAAAAAATATGAAAAATTCCCTATCGCCAAACCATAACCTGCTGTACAAAGGGGAGGCATTAAGGCCGTGGCGATAGCCACGCCTGGAATTGGATTTCCTTTTTCTACTCTTGTTATAGCAATTACACCTACTAAACCTCCAAAAAAAGCAATAAGGACATCATAAATATTTGGAGATGTTCTTGCTAATAATTCTGATTGAGTTTCTTTAAAAGGACTTATAAAAAAATAAATTGAGGCGACTACTAAACTTACAATTGTTGCTATGAATAGATTTTTACCTGACTTTTTTAGTAGTTCGAAATCATATATTGCCAAGGCAAACCCCGCTCCAACTATTGGACTCATTAATGGAGAAATAAGCATTGCACCAATTATTACTGCTGTTGAATTTACATTTAAACCAATCGATGCAATTACGATAGCACAGGCTAAAACCCATAAATTAGAACCACGAAAAGATATATTAGATTTTATATTTTCTAAAACATTTCTTTGTTCTTCTTCACCATTATGAAGATTAATAAAATCAAAAAATTTATTGCCCATCATCTATATATTTTTTGCTTAAAATCCCATTCAACACAAAAAAGCCTAAAAGTCCTGCTATTAAGGAAGAAATTAAGATTATTAATTTTGAGTTGTTTATAATTGTTTCGTTGTCAAATGCAAGTAATGTGATGAAAATTGACATTGTAAATCCGATTCTGCCTAATAGCCCAACTCCAAAAATTGATTTCCAATTTAAGTCTGTCGGTAGCTTACAAAGTCCAAAAGTTACTGCTAAAAATGTTAAAAGGAATATACCTAAAGGTTTGCCAATAATTAGTCCAAGTGCAATGCCTAAACTATTGTTTTCTATCAACGTTTGTGAAATGTCGCCACTAAAAACTATTGCTGTATTGGCTAATGCAAATATTGGTAAAATGATAAATGCAACTAGTTTATGTAAAAAATGTTGTAATATATAGGAAGTAGATTTTTTACTTCCATTACCGAATGGAAGAGCAAAAGCCAATAAAATACCTGTGATAGTAGCGTGAACACCTGAATGAAGCATAAAATACCACATTGCAACTCCACCAATTAAATAAGGAATTAAATTTCTTACTTTTAGTTTTCCAATGATAAATAACAAAAGCCAAATTCCAAATGCGATAAAAAGGTTTGTCCAAAGTAAAGTTTTAGTATAAAAAATGGCAATAATGATAATTGCTCTCAAGTCGTCAATAACTACTAATGCTGTTAAAAATACTTTTAACGAAGTAGGAACTCTGTTGCCTAACAATGATAATATTCCCAAAGCAAAGGCAATGTCTGTCGCCATAGGAATACCTACGCCTGATTGTGTTAAAGTTCCATAATTGAATAGTAAAAATATTCCTGCTGAAATTATTATTCCGCCCAATGCTCCAAAAATAGGCAACATGGCGTCTTTTATGTTTGAAAGTTCGCCTTGATAAATTTCTCTTTCCAACTCCAAACCAATGTGTAAAAAGAAAATTGTCATTAACCCTTCATTAATCCAATGTTCAAAACTATGTCCTGCAAATTGAGTTTGGAAAAAGTCGTGATAATTTGTCCCAAAATTTGAATTTGCTAGAATTAATGATATAATTGTGCAAGTAATTAAAACAAGACCGCCTGCTTTTTCGCTGTTAAAAAAATCTGTAAATAGTTTAGTTACCTTCATTCGTTTTATCTGTCTTTCGATTGTTTATACGGTCGCTAATAGTATTGCTTGTAACGTCAGTTCGTCTAAAAACCTTTAGACAAACTATTTTTTGTTAACTAGATAGTAAATATAGATGATTTAGCTTACAATTATATTTTTTTTTAAAAGAGTTCGGATTGTAACTAATAAAAAGAAGTCGTAAAGAGCCTTAAAAATCGCTCTTAAAAACCAAAAGCACAAAGCAACACTTCTTAGATATTGTTTTAGTAGATTTTTATCTATTAAGTTAAATCCGCCGCGGGTTATAAGCTGTAAAAATCAATCCAACATCAGCTGAGGTATGTTTAATGGTTTTCTTCATCATGATATAATAAAAATCCCATTGGCGTTTAATGACACCGTAGGGATGTTCTACATCAAAAGCTAAATCAGGTGCGTGTGCAGATACTCCTGGAATCGCTACCAGCACATCAATGCCAAGTCTATTAGCATAATCAAACTCACTTCCAGTATGATAGCCTTTGTCATAAATAGCAGTAAAACCGTTGTGCCCTAGAATAGCCTTTTTTCTTCGAATTATTCCTCCCATAGCTTTGGAATCGTTTTCATTGGTTACCTTAAAATCTGTGGGAATGTTGTGCAGCGCATCTACTGTGGTTTGTACCGTGTAGGCTACTTCCGAGATGTTGTTTCGAGTCATGATTTGACAACTATCAGGATCGGAAGTCGAAATTTGGGTAACGCCTGTAGTATCAATTGTGTTTTGATACCCAATGTATTTTTGCTTTTGAACGATGTGTTTTTTTATCTTCTTTGCTATAATTTTTTTTTCTAAAACATCACCATCTTCTTTAGCTAAGGCCGAGTTATATTCTTCGAGTTTGGCATCGATATATGCGATGTGACGCTCTATTTTATTGAGATTAAAATTATTCTTTTTAGAGTTTTGAGCCCGAAGCTTAGTACTGTCTCCAGCAACCAAAGTTCCGCCAATAAGTTCAAAGTGCGAGGCGAGTTTAGTGTGGCACGAAACACTCGGGCAATGGCTTTAGGGTTGTCTTTGCGGAAATTAGCAATCGTGTTATGATCTGAGACTAAACCTTTCAAAAGCCAAATGAGTTCAATGTTGAGATTGCATTCTTTCTCTAAAGTTCTGGACGAACGCATCCGGTTGGGATAACTGTAAATAAAGAGTTTGAGTAAATCCGAAGGATGATAGGCAGGCCTTCCGTTTTCGACGAAATTGAAAATAAAGCCAAAATCAGCAAGTTTTATGTCTACAAAAAGATCAATGAGCCTAATTTCGTTTTCTTGCGCAATGGCATCATCAATCGATGAGGCAAAAAGAGGAAGTTGGTTTCTGTTGGTTCCGTTGATGAATTTCATGCTTAAATATACAGAAATTCAATGAGTTGCAGAATTTTTTTGAACGTTTTTTAATACAAATAATTAGCCAGAGATAAAGAGGTTATTAGACAGTTTGACGTTCCCACGCTACAAGTAGTTTGGGACTAAATTAAGCCCATTATTCGGATTTCCCACCCGAGCGATAGCGAACAGGCGAAGCAAATCTTCCAAATACAAACCAATTTTTCCATTAAGCCAAATCCCCAAATTGCTTGTAGCGTGTGTTGTATGCAGGTTTTTATTCTTCAGTCTTTGTTGTTACAGCTTTTTCTACGAGCTCTTTTTTAGCTTCTTCTAATAAATGTTCAACTACTTCTTCTTTTTCGGCTTTATGAGTAATTTGTTGTTTGTTCCTATGATTTTCACTTGGCCAAATTTTGTCTAATTCATCTTCTAATACTTCATTAAGTTGTAGACATTGTTCATACGACATCAAAAAATATTGAATGTCAACCGGTAGATATTCACCGCTTTTAACTCTTGATAATACACCCGATTTGGCAGTATATATTTCATTAGCTTGTCCAGAATTATGAATGTGAATATCTCTCGTAGCCTTAAGTTCAATATACTTGTGAAAAACAGGATTTTCTAAAAGATTAACACCAGTATATTTTTCAAATTCCGTTGCGTAATCTCTAGGAGATTTGTATGCTATCTCATTTAATATACTTTCTACTATAAATATTTTTGCTTGTTCAATTGAAGATGAATTTAATACGCAATTTATATCAACTTGTTTCTTTGAAGGAATTTTGTTTGGATATTCAATTAATATCATCTTCAAAACATCATTTAAAAGAGTTTCCATAATTGTTGTTAACTGAAAGATACTGTCTATAGGAAGTTTATTTAATCCAAGAAAAGTATATCTTTCTGTTAGTTCATCCTTTGTGTAATTTTTTGGATCACTCATAATAGGAGTATTGTCTGCTCTATATCCTAAAGGATAAGCGATAGGTATTGTTGCACCTTCTTCCAATTGATTAATCCATTCTACATTTTTCTCAAATGAGAGATAAGTTAATTGAGCCATTTCTCCTTGAAGAAATAGTAATCCTTTTGATTCTTTTAAGAGGTTATTTAATTTATTTCCAAATGTTTCCATAATTACTTCAGTTTTTTGAAACTTGCATACAACTTGTATATAGGCGCTACTGCGTAGCGTATTACTTTCAAATATACACTTTAATTATTATCTTGCAAATCATCAAAATGGCTTTTAAATTCATTCCATAAAAAAAGCGCTCCATTTCAGGAACGCTTTCAATATAGTAATCAAAAAATTATTTTTTATCCATCCATTTTCTGGCATTGACAAAAGCTTCATGCCAAGGCGAAACTTCATCGTCTCGGTCTTTTGGATAATGTGCCCAGTTCCATTGGAACGTAGAACGCTCAATGTGTGGCATCATAACCAAGTGACGTCCTGTTTTGTCGCAAAGCATCGCAACGTCAAAATGAGAACCGTTTGGATTAGCAGGATAGCCTTCATAGGCATATTTAGAAACAATATTATAATTTTCTTCACCCATTGGTAAATTAAATTTTCCTTCACCATGCGAAACCCAAACTCCAAGTGTACTTCCTGCTAATGAAGAAAGCATCACCGAATTGTTTTCCTGTACGGTTACCGATGTAAAAATACTTTCGTGTTTGTTACTTTCGTTGTGCAACATTTTTCCGTGAACTTCATGCTCCGGATTAATCACTTCCAATTCCATGAACAATTGGCAACCATTGCAGATTCCAACAGACAACGTGTCTTCTCTTTTGAAGAAATTGTCTAAAGCTGTTTTTGCTTTTTCATTGTATAAAAATGCTCCGGCCCAACCTTTGGCAGAACCCAATACATCTGAATTGGAGAATCCACCAACAGCTCCAATGAACTGAATATCTTCCAACGTTTCACGACCTGAAATCAAATCGGTCATGTGAACGTCTTTTACATCAAATCCGGCTAAGTACATTGCATTTGCCATTTCACGCTCCGAGTTACTTCCTTTTTCACGGATAATAGCTGCTTTTGGTTTTGGCTTAGAATTGTCGATAACTGGTTTTTTTCCTGTAAAATGTGTTGGAAAAGTATAATGTAACGCTTGGTTTTTGTAATTGTCAAAACGCGCTTGAGCCGTTCCGTTTTTAGATTGTTTTTGGTCTAATAAAAACGATGTTTTGTACCAAACATCTCTGTATTTAGCAATGTCTAATGTACAAGGACCAAAATCTAAATTCGCTTCATTTGTAGCTGTTCCTAATTTATAGAAAGAAACGTTAGTTGCGTTTAATTTAGATTCCACTTCAGCATCTGATTTTGCCTGGAAAACAATTCCAATATTTTCAGCAAAAAGATATTTAATAATGTCTTTTTCTTCGAAAACAGAGAAGTCTATTTTAGCTCCTAAATTCACATCGGCAAAACACATTTCTAATAAGGTTGTGATCAAACCACCACTTCCAATGTCGTGTCCTGCAAGGATATTGTTGTCTAAAATTAATTCTTGAATGGTATTGAAAGCTCTTTTGAAAAATGCAGCGTCTTTAATCGTTGGCACTTCATTTCCAATAGTATTCAAGGTTTGTGCAAACGAAGAACCACCTAATTTGAAATCATCTTGCGACAAATTGATGTAATAAATAGAACCGCCGTCTTTCTGTAATACAGGCTCTACTACTTTTCTAATGTCGGTACAATTTCCACCCGCTGAAATAATTACCGTTCCCGGTGCGATTACTTCTTCATTTGGATATTTTTGTTTCATGGAAAGTGAATCTTTTCCGGTTGGAATATTGATTCCCAATTCGATTGCAAAATCCGAACAACCTTGTACAGCTGCGTACAAACGAGCGTCTTCCCCTTCGTTTTTACAAGCCCACATCCAGTTTGCTGACAATGAAAGTCCAGCTAAACCATCTTTTATTGGAGCCCAAACAATGTTAGACAATGCCTCAGCAATAGCAGTTCTACTTCCCGCAACAGGATCAATTAATGCTGCAACAGGAGAGTGACCAATCGAAGTGGCAATTCCTTCTATTCCTTGGTAATCCAAAGCCATTACACCACAATTATTCAATGGCAATTGCAATGGACCGGCACATTGTTGTTTGGCAACTTTACCACCCACACAACGGTCTACTTTGTTGGTCAACCAGTCTTTACAAGCCACTGCTTCCAATTGAAGCACTTGTTCTAAGTAGGTTGAAATGTTTTTCTTGTCGTATGTTAAATCTGTATAATTTCTTTCGATTGTTTTGTCTGTCATGACCACTTTTGGAGAACTTCCAAAAAAGTCTTCCAAGGCAAAATCCATTGGTTTAGCACCAGTTGATTTTGATTCGAAAGTAAAACGGTGATCTCCGGTTACGTCTCCCACTTGATACATTGGTGAACGTTCACGGTCGGCAATTTTTTGCAATAAATCGATGTTTTCCTTACCAATAACCAATCCCATTCTTTCCTGAGATTCGTTACCAATTATTTCTTTTGCCGAAAGGGTAGGATCTCCCACAGGCAATTTATCTAAATCAATTAATCCACCGGTATCTTCCACTAATTCCGAAAGACAGTTTAAATGTCCACCAGCTCCGTGATCGTGAATAGAGACAATTGGATTAATATCGCTTTCTACCAAACCACGAATGGCATTGGCAGCACGTTTTTGCATTTCTGGGTTCGAGCGTTGGATGGCATTCAATTCAATTCCTGAACTAAAAGCTCCGGTATCTGCTGAAGAAACTGCAGCGCCACCCATTCCAATTCTATAATTTTCACCACCAAGGATAACAATTTTATCGCCTGTTTGTGGTTTTTTCTTAATCGCTTGGTCTAATTTTCCGTAACCAATTCCACCCGCTTGCATAATCACTTTGTCGAAACCTAGTTTACGAGCGTCTTCTTCGTGTTCGAAAGTCAGGATAGAACCTGTAATTAACGGTTGCCCAAATTTATTTCCGAAATCAGAAGCTCCATTAGAGGCTTTGATCAAAATATCCATTGGGGTTTGATACAACCATTTTCTTTCGATCATACCGTTTTCCCACGGTCTGCTACCCTGAGCGGAGTCGAATGGGCCTTCTAAACGAGAATATGAAGTCATGTAAACTGCCGTTCCTGCCATTGGCAAAGAACCTTGTCCACCTGCCAAACGGTCGCGAATTTCTCCTCCAGAACCCGTTGCAGCTCCGTTAAAAGGTTCTACTGTTGTTGGGAAATTATGTGTTTCTGCTTTTAATGAAATAACCGAATCAAATTCTTTTACTTCATAAAAATCAGGTTTATCAGCACTTTTTGGTGCAAATTGTTGTACTCGTGGTCCTTTTACAAAAGCAACGTTGTCTTTATAAGCCGAAACAATATCGTTCGGGTTTTCCTGAGATGTTTTCTTGATTAATTTGAATAAAGAAGATTCTTTTTCTTCTCCGTCAATGATAAATTTTCCGTTGAAAATCTTGTGACGACAGTGCTCTGAATTGGCTTGTGAAAAACCAAAAATCTCAGAATCTGTTAGTTTTCGTCCTAATTTAAGCGCTAGATTATCTAAATATTCCACTTCCTCAGGACTTAAAGACAATCCTTCTTTTGCATTGTAAGCAGCAATATCATCGATGTCCAAAATGGCTTCCGGAAGCACGTTGATAGTGAAAATATCTTGATTTAACTCAGCGTATTTTTGCGAAAGCATCGGGTCAAAATCCGAAAAATCAGCTGTTGCTTTGTGAAATTCTTCGATTCTAATGATTCCGGAAATTCCCATGTTTTGGGTGATTTCCACAGCATTAGTGCTCCAAGGCGTTATCATAGTGGCGCGAGGACCAACAAAAAAATCCGTCAGTACGGATTTTTCTATTTTATTTGAATCGGCAAAAAGCCAGTTAAGTTTTGAAATGTCTTGAGCCGAAATTTCGTTTTGCGTATGTACGGCAAAAACAGTTTTGCTTTGGTTTTCAAAGAAATGGATCATTGTTATGTAGTTTGTTGTATTGCGGTGCAAATTTAGTCAATTAAGATTAAATTTTGGGTAAAAAAAAAGCGGCAATTTGCCGCTTTCTTAATTAGTTGATTATTAATTTCTTGATGACCGAATTTGAATCGATGGTAACTCGAACTAAGTACGTTCCTTTTGCAATATTTGGCAGCGTAATTTCTGATTTGGTACTGTTTTCTTCTCCGAAAATTTTCTGACCAATTATAGAATAAATTTCGATAGCATACATTTTATTCGAATTGTTGATAGAGAAATTTCCATTAGATGGATTTGGATAGATAGCAATATCATTTATGTCAAGAGCAACAGTGGTTTTTGGTGTTTTTTCAACCATACGACTTCCTAAATTGTTACAGGTGTCTGAAGTGTAAGAATCCCATTGTGCTGTTTTATTGAAAGTGGTCGTTGGAGACGTAACGGTTGATTTTCTTCTGATTGTTTCGTCAGCTGCAAAGTTTGCTGTTCCACCGTTAAAAGTTCCAATGATGTCAATTAGGACTCCATTTTTGAATAAACCTACAGCATCATTTCCATTAAAAGCCATTTCAGTTGCTGATGTAGAAAGATTAGCCGAACTTATAGGATAACAAGTGGATGCCATTAAACTATTTACAATGGTGAATTTACTTCCGTTATTCAGCGTTCCGGTTAAGGATAGTCCAGTACTCCAAGCACCGGCACCGTTGGTTTGTTTTTTGATGCTGTAAATCGATAAATTAATCGCTCCGCCTGTTGCATTTGAAATTTCCAACGCTTTATTGTTTGATGAACCTTCAATATATTCAGAAAATAATAAATCGGTTGCAGTGGAGCCACCGCTAGTTGTAGTAACATTGACAACATTGCTTGAAGCTGAAATATTTCCGGCTGCATCCTTAGCTTTTACTGAAAAAGTATAGGCTGTTGCAGCAGTTAATCCCGTAACATTATACGTTGTCGTTGAAACGGTACCTAATAATGTAGTTCCTCTATATACGTTGTATCCGGTTACTCCAACATTGTCCGTTGCAGCAGTCCAAGATAAAGTGGTTGTAGTTTGAGTTGTTCCAGAAGCTGTCAAAGTTGTAGGTGCTGATGGAGCAGTCGTATCTGCAGTTCCGGCAACTATATTTACCGTATAATCCTCTACTTGGCCATATGGGATCGCTTCACAAGAAGTTGGAATGGCATTGTATTTCATGGAAACTCTCATTCTGGTAGTTCCTAATGTTGCCGAAGCAGGTATCGTGATTGTTCCTGTTGCCGGAGTTGTTGTAGAAGTGGCTTTCGACCAAACTAATTCTCCTGCATCTGTAAATAATCCGTTTTTGTTATAATCAATCCAAACCGCATATCCTTCGCTGTAAACAGAGCTTGTCCATGACGGTGTAATGGTAATGGTATTTGCCGTTCCAGAAGTTGCATTTGTAGTTAATGCAGTGAAATTTTCATAACCTGCAGTTCCGGTAGAGGTGTTATTTATAGAGCCAAAAACAACTTTTCCTATTTTTTCATCGGCAGTACTGTTTCCTTGAGAAGCACAATACGTAATTGATGTTCCGGCAGCAGTTGTAGCATTAACTACATTACTTGAAGCCGAAGAATTTCCTGCTGCATCTTTGGCAACAATATAAAACGAATAGGCTGTTGAAGCTGTTAATCCAGTGATAGTAGTTGTTGTTCCGGTTACTGTTGTTTTTAAAGCGCTGTTCATGTATACATTATATCCAGTCACTCCAATATTGTCAGTTGAAGCCGTCCAGCTTAATGAAACGGAGTTTGATGTTGTTCCGCTAGCTACTAAATTAGTTGGAGTAGTAGGGGCTTGTGCATCAGCGGTTGGGTTCCAAATCGACTGTACATATTCTGGATGGTCAATGTATGGATTTCTATTGTTTTGAGCCGTATAAATAGCATTGTTACGAGCGATTTCTCGAGTGCTAACTGGATCTTGATTGTGCCAAGTGATTAATAGGTTTAAAAAAGCAGTAGTGAAAACTTGATTGCTGGTACCATTAAACATTGCATAAGAATATCCGGCAACAGTATTCTCGTAACGTGTGGCAAAATAGAAATACATACGTGCAATATCACCTTTGAATTCGTTGATAGGTTCAAAAATAGGTCCAGAGTAACCAGAAGTTGTACTTGCTCCAAGTTTACCTCCGTTTAATGAAGTCCAAGTTGGAGAAGTTACCGGTCCGTGTGGATAATTAGAACGTTGTCCATTTACTTTTCCGTCAGTTGGTGTGATGAAATGCGCATCCGAAACCATTGGTGATTGTTCACTAAATACAGATTGCGGAATAATGTGCTCTCTATTGTAACAATCGCCCTCTACGCTATAGGTTCCACATCTTTGTGTAGTTCCTGCGGAGTAATTATATGGATCTGTTCCGGTTGGATTTTCAGAATACATGTCTAAAATTGTGGCGTCATTTTCAAAGTAATAATCTCTGTCGGATGTTTGATATATGGTATATAAACCAGCATATCCGTTATCAGTATGTCCTTTGATGATGTTGTATAATTGTGTTTTCAAGGTGTAGCCAGATCCCGAGGCGGTGTTGTAATAGCCACTTGGTATTTGGGCTATCGCAGCTGTGACAAACAGTAATAATAATGCAGAGTAGATTTTTTTCATAATTTAAATTTGTTTTGGTTATTGGGGTTAGTTTCAGTTTTTAAAAACTTGATTTTCAAATCTTAAAATACTGAAGACGCGCAAATTTATAACTTTTATGATGGGTTATGTTAAGAAATTATGAAGTTAATTAAGATTTTCTTAACATAATTATTAACATTTTAAGGAAAGTAGTTATACTCTTACTTTAGAAGAAAACAGAAATGAAAATTGGAATTGGAGTTAAAGCAATGGTGTTTATTTTGGAAAAACTTTGTTTTGATACGCACCCAAATCGGGCGGTACAGTTCTCGTGTTTCCTATAATATCAAGCGGAATTAAATACGCCGAGCTTCCTTTTGCGAAAGCTGCTGAAGTTTCGTCAATATTGAATTTGTTCTGTGATGTGTTGAAAAATTTCGGGTCTTTATTCAAAATTATAGCATTGTAATGTGTGGTGTCAGTATTAAATTGATAATTGGGATTCGTCGTAAATTGATTGGATACGTTATCAAATTTAATCAGGCAATTGTTGAATTGGTATTCAAAAGCAGCCCCCGTTTTCTTGTTTAAACTCATTTCGTTTGAGTACGACCCATAAATGATACAATTGTTAAATGTGGCTGCGGTTAAATCTTTCACTTCCGGAACTGCTCCCAAAATATAATTGCTTACCAAAACCGCCACTTGTTGTGAGCTGTTCCAGTTATTGTTGAAGGTGGAATGTGTAAACGAATAATTTCCGCCATAAGAACACGCTAAACTGGCTTGTCCGGCATTATTGATAACTAAATTTTCGCCTTTGATTTTTGCGGTCTGCGCCAAAATTCCGTAGTTACTGCTATTGTATATTTGGGTATTTTTGATAGAAACTGTTGTGCCATCATTGTTTTGAATTAACAAACCAATGGTTGCATTTTTAATCGTGAGGTGATTCAATGTATTGTTTGTACTGCCATCAGTAAGCCAAATGGTGCCCCATTGTCCCGGTACATCTGAAAAATCCGGCTCTAAACGGTCGCCTTCAAAAATGACTTCGTTTTCAAGCTTATCCGTTGTTGATAATGTTCCATTGATGTTTATCGAGGCATTATTAGCCACAATAAGCCCGGAATTAGCATGGAAATGAACTCTGGTTCCTGCTTCAAAAGTGGCGGTTTTATTCGAAGGTACCGCTGCGTAACCATAAATAACATAGGGCTTGTCATTGGTAAATTGTAATTCATTCCCATTAACAGGATCGTTTTCATCAAGAAAAAATCCATCTATTTTTTCGTCTCCAATAGGAAGTGTTTCTGTAGTTCCGTCAGCAAAACGTTTTGGATACAAGAAGATAGCATCTTGAATCAGTGTTACGAGCTCTACATTTTGAAGATTTTCGCCACTGTCAAACTGAATTTGATCGGTGTATAAAAAATCATTCGAGTTTGCATCAGTAATATTAGCGGTTGTTTCTATGAAAATATACAAACTGTCTTTGGCCAAAAGATCCACATTATTAAAAATTTTCCCTTCACTTCCCTGCATTCCATCAACGGTCATTCTATATTTAGAATTCAAGCCTTTTCCTAATTTAATGCTTGGAATGGTAATGTCGTTTTTACTTTTGTTGTAGACTTTGAGTCGGTATGTACTGGAACCAATGTTAGAGAAAACGGTATCTAAATAAATAGTGTCTTTCGAAAATGTCAAATCACCACTGCTTGCTACAGTCTCAAAATCGGAGCGGCAGGAACAAATAGTAGTTGTAATTACTATAAAAAGCAAAAATATTTTGAGACGCATTTTGTTATATTTTTTGTAAAAATAGGGAAAATCTATTTTCGAAATCAGAATAACAATTGTAATTACTGTTTTGTGACTTATCTTTTAATTATTTTTACATTTTAAAATTAAATAACATGACATTCGACAAAGAAAAGATACTACAATATTGCAATCACGTTTCTAAAAATACCTTAATGCAAACGTTGAATATTGAATATACTGACGCAGGTGAAGATTTTCTTGTTGCAACAATGCCTGTCAACCCTTCTGTACATCAGCCAATGGGCTTGTTACATGGCGGTGCCTCAGTCGCTTTAGCAGAAAGTGTAGGAAGCGCAGCTTCTATGCTTTATGTAAATTCTGAACTAAGTGAAGTGCGCGGAATTGAGATTTCAGCGAATCATTTAAAAGCTAAACGGGACGGAATTGTAACTGCAACCGCTAAGATTGTTCACAAAGGACGAAGCATTCATCTTTGGGAAATACGAATTACTGATGAAAACAATAATTTAATCTCGCTTTGTAAGCTTACGAATATGGTTTTACCAAAAAGAAAAAGCGGAGATAAATAATTGAAGTAATTGTAGCTAAATCCATTGCAGAGTTCAAGGGAGATTGACTAACATGGTTTTGACAAAATCCAAACTAGCAAAATTTCCTGATGTTTTAATAAAATTTATATTTTAAATGAATTAAATATGATTGACTTTTTTATAAAAGTAAAGCAACAAAAAGCTCAAAATTTACCTTTTGTCTTGTACAGAAAACCGAATGATATCAAATTAGTGGGTTTTTTCCAGAATAATGATCATTTATATTTTGCTGAAAACTTTGAAGAAACAGGTTTTGTTTTTGCCCCATTTGAAGGTAGTCAAATGATTCTTATTCCTGAAAATGAATCTATTAAATGGAAAACTCTAATCACTTCTTTTAAAGAAAATGAAGGTTCTGATTTTACAGATTCAGAGGATAAACAAGCTAAAGAACATTTTGAAATTCTTGTTCAAAAAGGGATTGATGCTATTGCAAAAGGGACTTTGAAAAAAGTAGTTCTATCTAGGAAAGAAATAGTGGATATATCAAATTTTGATTTAGTTTCGATTTTCGAAAAATTAATTCAAAGTTACCCAACTGCTTTCTGCTATTGTTGGTTTCATCCAAAAATAGGATTATGGATGGGCGCAACACCAGAGCGATTATTGAAGGCTAATAATAGCACCTTTTATACAATGGCATTAGCCGGAACGCAAAAACTTCAAGGTACGACCGAAGTGGTTTGGGGGAAAAAAGAAATGGAAGAGCAGCAGTTTGTTACTGATTTTATTTTAAATAATCTTAAGAATTTTAGTTCAGAAGTGGCTGTTTCGAGTCCTTATACATTACAAGCAGGAACTTTAGCACACATTAAAACTGATATTGAAGGGGTAATAAATGACAATTCAAGTTTGAAAGAAGTCGTTTCTGTTTTGCATCCAACGCCCGCCGTATGCGGATTGCCAAAAGATGCAGCTCAGGATTTTATTATTGAAAATGAAGGTTACGACAGAGAATATTATACCGGTTTTTTAGGGGAATTAAACAAGGAAGGGTTTAATAAAGAAGAATTGAAGTCTGATTTGTATGTGAATTTGCGATGTATGCAAATCAAGATTGATTCTAATCTTGAAAAGACAAAAGCGTATTTGTATATGGGTTGTGGTATTACAAAAGATAGTATTCCTGAAAAAGAGTGGAAAGAAAGTGTCAATAAATCTATGACAATGAAGAAAATATTAGATTTGCAGTAGTATTTGCAGCTTAAAAAATTAAACAAAATATAGTAAACGAATTATAGATGAAATTAGATATACTTGCTTTTGGTGCGCATCCTGATGATGTGGAATTGGGTTGTGGAGGAACTATTTTAAAAGAAATCTCTTTGGGGAAGACAGTTGGAATTATTGATTTGACCCGTGGCGAATTAGGAACTCGCGGTTCAGCCGAAATCAGAGATCAAGAAGCAAATGCTGCTGCAAAAATCCTAGGTGTTTCAGCGCGTGAAAACTTAGAAATGAGAGATGGTTTTTTTGTTAATGATGAAAAGCACCAATTAGAGATCATAAAAATGATTCGTAAGTATCAGCCAGAAATTGTTTTGTGTAATGCAATTGATGATCGTCATATTGATCATGCAAAAGGAAGTAAATTGGTATCTGATGCTTGTTTTTTATCTGGATTAATGAAAATTGAAACTACCTTAGAAGGAGAGCGACAAACGACTTGGCGACCAAAATTAGTCTACCATTACATTCAGTGGAAAAATATAGAGCCAGATTTTGTGGTTGACATTACAGGTTTCACCGATAAAAAAATCGAGTCAATCTTGGCTTACGGTTCTCAGTTTTATGATGCAAATTCAAATGAACCGGAGTCGCCTATAACTAGTAAAAACTTCTTAGAAAGCCTGAATTACCGTTCTAGAGATTTAGGAAGGCTCACAGGAATAGATCATGCTGAAGGTTTTACCGTGGAAAGATATTTGGCAGTCAATAGCTTAGGAGATTTGATGTAAATTTCATGTAATTTTTTAAAAAAAATATTTGCAGAAGTAAACTTATGTCGTATATTTGCCACCGCTAAGCAAATGGTGGTTGTAGCTCAGTTGGTTAGAGCATCGGTTTGTGGTACCGAGGGTCGCGGGTTCGAGCCCCGTCTCCCACCCAGAAAGCAAAAGCTTCGAAGAAATTCGAGGCTTTTTTTGTGGGGTAAAGTTTCGTGAGATTATAACACAATTTTATTGGCTTGAAAATTGTAAAAGGGAAATCGTATTAGAGGAAATGAAGAAGTCATCTGGAAATTTAGGATTAAACGAATTAAGTAGATAACTTTTCGGATATAAATTACTGTTAAGAGTTATATTATTTGTTTTACATATATCGTATTTTCTTTTGTGTATCTTTGGACGCATTGTATAATTAAATCAACCTAAAGTAAGCTTTCAAAATTTTAAATATTATTTATATAATTTAATGGAAAACGAGAAGATCAATTCTAAAATTCTTAAAAGTAATTACATTCCAACAGCCGAGTTTTATAGCCAAATAATTGATAGTTTACAAGATTATTCAATTTTTACTCTTGACAATGAATTTGTAATTAATAGCTGGAGTTCAGGTTCAACCAAAATATTTGGATATGAACCAGACGAAATTATAGGACAGCATTTTGATGTAATTTTTACTGAAGAGGACATACAAAATGGTATTCCGCAAACAGAAATTCAAGCTGCATTAGTAGAGGGAAGAGCTACGGATAACAGATGGCACATTTGTAAAGACAGAAGTATTTTTTATGCTTATGGTTTGGTTTTTCCACTTACTGGAATTGATGGTGAGATGTTGGGTTATGTTAAAATCTTACGAGATTTGACTGAGAGAAAGAAATCAGAAGATGCCATAAAGAAATATGTAAAAGAACTGGAAGACCTTAATACACATAAAGAGAATGTTCTTGCAATTGTTTCTCATGATTTAAGAAGTCCGTTATCCGGAATTATCGGAACGGCAGAATATTTGAAAACAAATCTGGACCGATTAGAATCCACAAAGGCAAAAGAAATGCTTGATTTACTTCATAAAACGGCAGTAGATGAGTTAAACATGCTGGATAATTTAGTGGAATGGGCCAGAATAAAATATGCATCGGAAGTGTTTTCTCCATCAAAAATTGAGCTTTTTGATTATGCACAAAAAGTTTTTGAATCATTGCATGACGCAGCTGCTTTGAATTCCATAAATCTCCGTAATGAAATAGGACCTAATATCAGTGTTTTTGCAGATGGTAAAATGTTGCTTTCTGTTTTTCAAAATATAATTTCTAATGCTATCAAGCATTCTTTACCTGGAGGAGAAATTATCGTTTTGGCAAAAATTGAAGCTGAAAAAGTATTAATTCAGATAAAAGATTCTGGAATTGGAATGTCAAAAGACGTGCAAAGCAAACTTTTTACACCTCAAATGAGTACGCTTTCTAAAGCAAGGAAAGATAACAAAGGTGCCGGAATTGGGTTGTTATTAGTGAAAGGATTTTTAGAAAAAAATGACGGGGAAATATGGGTTGAAAGTGTGGAAGGAATTGGTTCTTCTTTTTATTTCACATTGCCTCTTGAGGAACCTTTGCATAAAATTGATAGCGTTGATAAAATAGAATTTGACGAAAGGGTTTAATTGATTAAATGATAAAAAAAAGAGCTTCGAATTACTTCGAAGCTCTTTTTTTATGAGGTTTACACAAGGGATAGCAGTAGAAATCCTTAATAGTCTCGTTTTTTAACGAGACTATTAAGATTGTAACGTATAGCCCGACCAAACTGTAGCGCTAGCGAAAGCGTGGATGTGCCCAAATGCTCTATCTATTTTTTATCTACAATAGGTCTTTCGGTACGGTTTGCCAGTTCCCAAGCGGTTACAAATGCAAATTTGGCTCTTTTTGTTAATGCATCGTATTCAATTTTGTCAGGACTATCTGTTGGTTTGTGATAATCAGCATGAACTCCGTTGAAAAGGAATACAGACGGAACGCCATTTTTAGCAAAGTTGTAATGGTCTGAACGCTCATAGAAATGGTTTGGATCTTTAGGATCATTGTATTTATAATCTAAATCCAAATTAGTGTATTTAGCGTTTGCAATGGTGCAAATGTTATCTAAATCAGTCGATAAGCGGTTTGCGCCAATAACGTATACATAATTGTTGCTGCCCGCATGAGCTTCATCACGACGGCCTATCATGTCAATATTGATGTCGGTAATGGTGTTCGCTAATGGAAACAAAGGATTTTCTGAATAGTATCTGGAACCATGCAAACCGTGTTCCTCGCCGGTAACGTGAAGAAACAGGATAGAGCGTTTTGGACCGTGACCTTCTTTTTTAGCGATTTGGAATGCTTGTGCAATTTCAAGAAGCGCAACAGTTCCTGAGCCATCATCATCAGCACCATTGTAAATCTCTCCATTTTTTGCACCTACGTGATCGTAATGGGCAGAAATCACAAGAACTTCATTTGGTTTTTCAGAACCTTCGATATAGGCCCAAATGTTTTCGGAATCCGGCAAGTTTTCATTGCGTTTGGCATTTAAGAAAGCTGCCGGGATTTTTTGGTAATAGTCAGAAGCGGCAGTTGGAAAAGGAACGGCATTTTTCTTGTATTGATCGATGAGGTAAACACCTGCTTTCTTTTGTCCTGCAGATCCTGTTTCACGGCCTTCCATTTCATCCGAAGCGACAATGTAAAGATGTGTTTTTAATTCGTCAGCAGTAATTGTATTCATATATTTTGTAGGGTCGGTATTTGCTATACTGACTTTTTGAGTGGTACAGCTCATGGTTAAAACAACCATTAGACCTAATAAAGGGATTTTTTTCATGTTTTTTTTAATGTAAATTGATAAATGTATAAATGGCAAAAATTGATAATATAATAATGATTAATATGAAGTTGATGAAAAATAGTAAACTACTTTTTAGAAAGGATATAAAGCGGGTTTCTCCATAAAAACGATGGTGCGCCGGAAAGAAATAATAAACCATCCATCCAATTCCTACGAAATTAGTGATTACCTGTATGAAAGTTACAAGACCTAGTTCTGAAAATGGAGTCAATCCTTTGTTTATCAGAAACAATAATAAAAACAGCAATAACAAAAAGGAAAAATAATGTAAGGTAAAAATACCATGATCAAAGTAATACCAGCGTTTCTTGTTGTGGAAAAGCCACAGAAAAAAAGCAAAAATTGGCATGAATACAAACAGAACTTTGGGTAAATTATGGGTAAAGGAGCTTATGAATTTTTCAATAATTTCGCTTTGGGTATTATTTTCTTTAACGATTTGGATTTTTTTATTCATCCAATAACTGAAATCAGATAATTTTTCTGACTCAGGAGCATGCTTTTGAATAGAGTCTAATTGTTCGACGGAATCATATCCAAAATTGATCAATTCATCCTCTTCATTTGAAGCAGTTTTACTTTTTTTAACGGAATCATTTTTGGATATAGTATTTTGAAATGATTTGTTTTTGGTGGTAAAGATAGCTTCCTTTTCGGTAGTTTTTTCTGAAGAATTGATTTCACTAGGAAAAATGGCAATCAATAGAAACGTAATAAAACTTATAAAAATGTACAATCTGACAGGAGCCAAATAAGACAATCGTTTTCCGGAAAGGTATTCTTTAGTTAGTGCAGAAGGCTTGAATAAAAGATTTTTTATGGTTCTCCAAAAAGCGTTTTCATAATGTGTTAAATCCTCAAAGAAATGAACAAAGAGGTGATGAAACGTCTTTCGGGTATCAGTATTTTCTTGCCCACAATTAGGGCAGAATCTATTTTCAACCACATATCTGCAATTAAGACACGTTTTGTCGTTTCTGATTTTACTTTTTGACATAAAAAAAACAGTATAAATTCTAGAATTTTGTTAAATTTTAATCTATAAAACTAACAAAAAAACCGAACTTATACTGTTTTTAAAAAATATATTTAAAAAATTTTGATTGTCCGTTTTTAATCATAATCCTGTAATACTTGCTATTACTAGCCTATCGAATAATTTTTCCTCAAAATACCGTCTGTTAAGCTTGTAAACGAACTCGTTTAGGTATAATT
>NZ_JASCRU010000031.1:0-38012 GCF_030010285.1 Flavobacterium sp. XS2P24 | reverse complement strand
TGACGTGAAATACCTATGATGTGTTGCATGCTTAAAAATACGAAAAATCTTCTTTTTATACCAACATTTTGTTATATTTGTTAATAAGTAAACGGAAGTTTTTTCACAGACTGACGTCTTGATGCAGCAACTGCTAAATATGAAGCGTTAAAAGCTAAATATGAAGCTGAAATGCAAGAGAATGCACAAGCTGCTGTAGCTGCAAACCCAAAACAACAACTAAGAAATGCTTTGTTTGGTGAAGGAAAAATAGGGGATGACATGAGCTTTACATGGGTAAACAAAGACAATATTCTTGGTGTTTATCAACAATTTGTAAGTACTGTTGAAACAAATAAAGATGCTTATTCTCGTGAAGACTGGGATGAAATTAAATTGATGTATGAAGCATTGGACAGCAGAAAAAATACTGTTGAAAAAGAAGGACTTTCAGGTGATGATAACAGAAAAATTGCTAGTTTAAAATTGAAATTTGCACCAATGTATACTGTTAACAGAATGGGAGCAAAATCTGGTGAAATGAAAAAAGCTAAAGAATAAGGAATAATTAATTCAATGTTAGAAATGACAGTCAGTAATGGCTGTCATTTTTTTTTAGGTACGAATCACAAAATGCTCTTTGGGTTGTTCTCTTCTAAAAAAGACCAATCCCCACTGAAACGTATCAATAGTCACCGTCACTTTTGGATGTTTTTTTATGATTTCCCAAGCCTCTTCCATTTCTGGCGACCAATGAATGTCATCGAATATCCAAACGGTTTCGTTAGTTATTGTAGGAAGTAATAATTCAAAATAGTCTAGCGTTGCTTTCTTAGAGTGATTGCCGTCGAAGTAAATTAAGGAAAAGTGTTCAGTGTTCAGTGTACAGTTTTGGAGATAAGTACTGAACTCTGTTATTTCGGAACGTATAGTATTGAAATTGAATTTTTGAAATTGCAATTGAGCTTGTTTTGCAGTTTCGGGACAACCTTCTAAAGTGATTATTTTTGCTTTTATCCCGACGCTTCGGGACCCTAAAGAAAGCGCCGAAGTTGCTAATCCTAATGATGTTCCAATTTCTAATATCGTATCGGGTTGAAAATAATGGGTGATTCTAAATAATAATTCGGATCGTTTTGGAGAAATCCCCGCTGTTTTTGCAATCTTGGAAATAACTCTTGTATTCGATTTAAAAACTTTCGAACCTGCACCAAAATCAGTGACTTCAATGGTGTTGTTATTTGCTAAAAGCGAGTTTCTATATTTTTTTAAAATAGCATATTCCGGTTTTGATTTTTTATCGTAAAAGCATTTGGTCAACAAATTAAACACAAAAGGTGAATGTACAGCATGCTCATTTTTTGAGTGCCAAAGGAATTGTAAGTACGATTTTATTTGGAAAAACATAGAGATTGTTAGAAGGTAGGTGCGAAGATAGTAAGATTATAGTCGAAAGTCAAAAGTCTTAAACGTGAAAAGCACAAATTCAAAAGCAAAGACTTTACGATTTTTGACTTTGAAACTTTACGACTTTAAAAGCCTATCTTTGCGCGCTTGGAATTTACACCAAGAATAATACCCATTTTTTACGATAATGATTGAACAAATAGAACATAAAAGTGCCATAAGCTCGGAGGAAATTGACCGATGCATTGCTATTTTGGCACAATTGAATACCGATACCGACCAAATATTTGATATTCCAAAAGAACAACGAACAGCTTTAATCAAAGCAGCTGGAATGTTTTCCAGACCCGATCGTGATGAGCTTTCCCGAAGAAAAAAAGACGGAAAAGTGGCTGCTAAACGCAAAATGGAAAAACGCGACCGTACCGCCCGAAAGGAAACTGGAATCCGTCATGCGCGTGAAGCGAGTATTTTTGTGGCGCCAAAATTATTGGCTTTCAATGATCTTGCCCACAAAGAGCAATTAGAACTGGAAACTCCACGAAATTGTTACGTTTGTAAAACGGAATTTACTAAAATGCACCACTTTTATGATACGATGTGTACCGATTGTGGTGATTTTAATTATGCCAAACGTTTTCAAACGGCAGATGTAAAAGGACAAGTGGCAGTAATTACAGGTTCTCGCTTAAAAATTGGGTATCACATTACGTTGATGCTTTTACGAGGTGGAGCAACCGTTATTGCAACGACTCGTTTTCCGGTGGATTCGGCTTTGCGTTTTTCTAAGGAACCTGATTTCATGGATTGGGGACATCGTTTGAAAATTCATGGATTGGATTTGAGACATATTCCGAGTGTGGAGATTTTTTGCAACTTTATAGAGCAAAAATACGAGCGATTGGATATTCTAATCAATAATGCCGCGCAAACGGTGAGACGTCCCGCCGGATTCTACACCCATTTAATGGAAAACGAAGAGCGTTCCATTACGTCTTTGCCAAAACAAGCGCAAGAATTATTGCTGGATCATACCAATTGTTTGGATGAATTGAAAGTGTTGACATCTGGAGCTTCCCCAAATCAGAATATGCCAGTGACTTGGCACGGACCAGAACCTGGAATAGGGTTGCGGGCTTCCGCCAAATTATCCCAGATTCCGTATTCGTTTGATAATGCATTGGTGGCAAATGAAGTTTTTCCGGAAGGGGAACTTGATGCCGATTTGCAGCAAGTAGATTTGAGAAAAACCAACAGTTGGCGCTTGCGATTGGGACAAATAGAAACCACGGAGATGATAGAAGTGCAATTGGTGAATTCTGTAGCGCCATTTGTATTGTGCAACCGCCTTTCGGAAGTAATGAAGAAAGACAACACCGGAAAAAAACACATCATCAATGTGTCGGCAATGGAAGGGAAGTTTCATCGCTTTTTCAAGGAAGACCGCCATCCGCATACCAATATGGCCAAAGCCGCTTTGAATATGTTGACGCACACTTCTTCGGGAACTTTGGCAAAAGATGGTATTTTTATGAATGCGGTAGATACTGGTTGGGTAACCGACGAAGATCCGGCAGAATTAGCCAAAAGAAAACAGGAAGAAGAAGATTTTCAACCGCCATTGGATATTGTAGATGGAGCTGCACGAGTTATGGATCCGTTGTTTGACGGTATCAATACAGGAAAGCATTGGTGCGGTAAGTTTTTGAAAGATTACAATCCGATTCCTTGGTAAAACTTTCAGATTTATAAAATAAACACCCACAATAGAATTAGATTTTGTTGTGGGTGTAAACTAAATAGTATTAATGTTTCAATGCTGCAAACTGTGACTGAATATCGAATACTAATTTTATCCTTCTATCTTGGTAGAAAGTTCAAAGTTTAGTTCCTCTTTCTCTTCAATTATATTGATAATTTTTTCAATTCTTTAGCTTTTGTAGCAAATATGTCGCTTTTGCTTACACTAAAGAATGGTACCTAATATTTGTCTATTTGTCCTTAGGAGATCTAAGTGCAAATGCAAATCCTAGCCCAAATAAAAGTGTTATTAGTGCTGCAAAATATGGGATAAAATCAGACATCTTTATTGTTTTGTATAAGTTTTAAATAAATACCAAATGCTAATATGGAAGGAACCCAAATTCCAATAAAGATTGCTTGCTCTTTATTTCCCTGAAAGTATAAAGTTTCTGAGAAAACTAACGAAAGGAAAGCTGCTATAAAAAGAAGCTTATCAGATAATGTAAATTTTTTTAACATTTTTGTTGATTTAAAAATTATTTTTAATAGAATAATTAAGTAAATCTATAAACATAAAGTGAATTTTTTTTGTTTCTATTGTTGTTTTATCAAATTATTAAGTATTGTTTAGCAGGTAGTTTTCTTAGAATAATGAATAATAAATAGATTTTGAAATCAAATTAAAGAGAAATAGTAACACATCCTTGTGTATATCTACTTATTTTCATGGAAAAAAAAGAATAAAACTAAAAAACATTAGTTTGGAAAATTATTTAAAGATTGCAGGCCTAAATTTTGGGTAAACACTTTAATATTAAAAATAGAAAGCCACAACAGAATTATATTTTGTTGTGGCTCTGGTTATTTGGATAGCTATCTTACCTCGCGATGACTTTTTATCCTTCTATCTTCGCAGAAAGCTCAAACCATCTTTCCTCTTTATCTTCAATCTTATTGTTGATGTTCTCTAATTCCTTTGCTTTGGTCATAACATCACTTTCTTGCACTTTTCCATCAGAGAATAATTGCTCGATAGCCACTTTTTGAATCTCTAAATCTTTGATTTCTCGTTCGATTTTCTGAAATTCTTTTTGCTCGTTGAACGTTAGGTTTCCAGTTGGATTATTTTGTTTCCAGTCTTTCTTTTCTGCTTTGTTTTCCTCTTTTTGCGCTACATCATTACTGTCTTCGTAGGCTCTGAAATCAGAATAGTTTCCAGGAAAATCTTCGACCACACCATCACCTCTAAAAATGAATAAATGATCCACAATTTTATCCATGAAATACCTATCGTGAGAAACCACTAAAAGGCAACCTGGATAATCCAAAAGGAAGCTTTCCAAAACATTCAGTGTCACAATATCCAAATCATTCGTAGGTTCATCCAGAATCAAGAAATTCGGATTCTGAATCAAAACCGTACATAAGTACAAGCGTTTCAATTCTCCACCGCTCAATCTGTCTACAAAATCATATTGTTTTTTAGCATCAAACAAGAAACGCTCTAACAGTTGCGAAGCCGAAATCAATTTTCCTTTCATCAACGGAATAAATTCTCCGTATTCCTTAATCACATCAATCACGCGCTGACCCGGTTTTGGGTTAATCCCGCTTTGCGTGTAGTAGCCCACTTTTATGGTTTCACCAATTACCACTTTTCCACCATCAAGTGGCAAAGTTCCGGTCAATAAATTCAAGAAAGTCGATTTCCCGGTTCCGTTTTTTCCAATGATTCCAATGCGCTCGCCACGTTGAAAATCAAAACTGAAATTATCCATGATGACATGGTCCTTGAATTTTTTGGAAATCTTGTGAAGCTCAATAATCTTGCTTCCCATACGTTCCATGTTAATTTCAAGCTCTACTTTGTTCTCACGACGCCGACTTTGCGCTTTTTCCTTAATTTCATAAAAATCATCCTGACGTGATTTCGATTTTGTCGTTCTCGCTTTTGGCTGACGGCGCATCCATTCCAGTTCTTTCACAAAAAGATTCTGTGCTTTATCCACACTCGAATTTTCGGATGCGATACGCTCCTCTTTTTTCTCTAAATAATAGGAGTAATTTCCTTTGTATTGGTATAATTTTCCGTTGTCCAGTTCGATGATTTCATTACAAACGCGCTCCAGGAAGAAACGGTCGTGCGTCACCATGAACAACGTAATATTTTCTTTTGCAAAATAACTTTCCAGCCATTCAATCATTTCTAAATCCAAGTGATTTGTAGGCTCATCCAGAATTAACAAGTCGGGACGATTAATTAAAATGATAGCCAGTGACAACCTTTTTTTCTGTCCACCGGAAAGATTTTTTACTTTCAGTTTGAAATTTTCCAACTTCAGTTTGAATAAAATTTGCTTGTACTGCGTTTCAAAATCCCATGCATTGTGTTGATCCATTCCGTCAAAAGCTTTTTGGTAAGCTTCTTCGTCTTCTGGATTTTCTAACGCTTTTTCATAGGCTTCAATCACTTTCAAAGTCTCATTATCCGATGCAAAAATGCTTTCTTCAATCGTTAATTCGTCCTGTAAGTTATTATTTTGCGAAAGGAAAGCCATTTTGATGCCTTTTCTCAATACGACTTGTCCAGTATCAGATTCTTCTAGACCATTAATGATACTCATAATAGTCGTTTTTCCAGAACCGTTTTTGGCTATGAAAGCAATTTTTTGATCTTTATTAATTCCGAACGAGATGTCTTTAAACAACGTACGTTCACCAAAAGATTTCGAGATATTTTCTACAGAAAGGTAATTCACTTTGTAAGATATGAGTTATAAATTAAGAGCTATGTATATGTTATGAAACATAACTTTTTTGCAAAAGTAATTCATTTACATCAAGTTTCAAGTTTTTGTGGTTTAAGTAATATTAAAACTAAAATTAACATCTTTTTTTAGGAGCAAAAGATTTGGTTTTATTTAAGGTTATGGTTCCCGCTGTCATTCTAATCTTTTTGTTCTTAAAGAAAGAACAAAAAGGATTTTCCCTTCCATCGGGGCTAAGGAGAACATGTTTTTTTATTTTTTAGACTTTGAACCTTTGTCTCTTTGCCTCTTAAAATATATCTTTGAAAAATGCAACTATCTGTCATCATTCTCAATTACAATGTTCGGCATTTTCTGGAACAGTGTGTTTTAAGCGTTCAAAACGCTATAGAAACCATTGATGGAGAAATTATTGTAATCGATAATAATTCTTTTGATGACAGTTTTAAAATGATAAAAAAGCGTTTTCCAAAGGTAAAACTCATTCAAAACAACAAAAATATAGGTTTCCCAAAAGGCAATAATATAGGAGTTGCTCAAGCTCAAGGCGAATACATTTGTATTCTGAATCCTGATACTGTTGTCGCCGAAGATACATTTGTAAAAATATTAGCTTTCGCCCAAAAACAATCAGATTTAGGAATCTTGGGTTGTAAACTTATTGATGGAACCGGGAATTTTCTTCCCGAAAGCAAGCGCGGTGTTCCTACACCTTGGGTCGCTTTTACCAAAATCACGGGTTTGTATAAATTATTTCCTAAATCAAGGACTTTCGGAAAATATTATGCTGCGTATTTAAACGAAAACCAAACCGGAAAAGTGGATATTCTCGTTGGGGCTTTTATGTTTATGAAAAGAGATTTATATCTTGAAATGGGTGGATTTGATGAAGATTGTTTTATGTATTCTGATGATATCGATTTGTCGTATCGAATCCTGAAAGAAGGAAAATCTAATTATTATTTTCATGAAACCACCGTAATCCATTATAAAGGAGAAAGTACCATTAAAGACGAAACGTATATGAAACGTTTTCAGGAAGCGATGAATTTTTTTTATAAAAAGCATTTTCGTGTATCTGTGATATTCTCACTTTTTATGGAAATAGGAATTGTCTTTTTCTCATTGGCAAAAATGTTTCAAGGAAAATCCTCGCGAAACTTCGGGATAAAAAAGACTCCAAAATTATATCTGTTGTATTCGGCTAACGAAAAATTAGTAGATAAACTCCGTTTAGTTTTGCAAAAAAAAGTCCTGTTTCACGATTTGAAAACAGAAAAAATGGTAATTTCGTCTTCTGTTAAGAGTAAAATAAGCACAGAAGTTATTTTAGATAACGAATTCATTTCTTTTAAAGAGTGTATTGCAATTCTCGAATCTTCAAGAAATAAAAGGTTTACCTTTAAAATTATACCAAAAAACGCTAATTTTTTAATAGGAAGTAACAATAGTAACGAGAGAGGTGAGATTATAGAAATAGAGTAAAAAATTACATTTAATGTAATTTATATTTGAAATATTTAGTAATTTCGCAAACTGAAAATCAAAATCACCTTTTAGGTTAACAATATGGCAAGATTTGAATTAAAGCTTCCGAAAATGGGAGAAAGCGTTGCAGAAGCGACCATTACGAATTGGTTGAAACAAGTTGGAGACAAAATTGAAGCCGATGAAGCGGTACTCGAAATTGCTACTGATAAAGTGGACAGTGAAGTGCCGAGCGAAGTTTCGGGTATTTTAGTCGAACAACTGTTCGGTAAAGATGATTTAGTTCAAGTAGGGCAAACTATTGCCATTATTGAAACGGATAGTGCAGCTGTTACTGAAACAGTTCAAGAAGTTGCTGCTCCTGCTGAAGTTGCAATTATTGAAAAAACAGTTGAAGTAGCTAAAGAAGCGGTAGCGGTTCCTGCTGATTTCTCTGATTCTGAAAAATTCTTATCGCCTTTAGTAAAAAATATTGCCAAAGAAGAAGGGGTTTCTGTAGCAGAATTAGCATCAATTTCCGGAACAGGAAAAGAAGGAAGAGTTACTAAAAATGATATTTTAGACTACGTAAAAAATAGAACAAGCCATCCAGCAGTTTCAGCTCCGGTTGCAGCAGTTCAAAAACCGGTTGCAGCTCCAGTGGCTCAAAAAGCAGCTCCAGTATCAGTAAGCGGTGGTGATGAAATCATAGAAATGGACAGAATGCGCAAGCTGATTGCGGGTTATATGGTGGCTTCTGTACAAACTTCGGCTCACGTACAATCATTTATTGAAGTGGATGTGACGAATATTGTAAAATGGAGAGAGAAAAATAAAGTTACTTTCGAAAAAAGAGAAGGGGAGAAATTGACGTACACGCCAATTTTTATGGAAGCAGTTGCTAAAGCACTGAAAGATTTTCCTGGAATGAATATTTCTGTAGATGGTGATTATATCATTAAAAAGAAAAACATCAACCTAGGAATGGCTGCTGCGTTACCAAACGGAAATTTAATTGTTCCTGTTATTAAAAACGCTGACCAACTGAATTTAGTAGGAATGGCAAAAGCGGTAAACGATTTAGGAAACCGTGCTAAAATGGGAAAACTGAAACCAGACGATACGCAAGGCGGAACTTATACGGTTACGAATGTGGGGACTTTTGGAAGTGTTTTTGGAACGCCAATTATCAATCAGCCACAAGTTGGGATTTTAGCTCTTGGAGCAATTCGTAAAATGCCGGCAGTAATCGAAACTCCAGAAGGAGATTTTATCGGAATTCGTCAAAAAATGTTCTTGTCGCATAGCTATGACCACAGAGTAGTTGACGGAGCATTAGGTGGTAGTTTTGTAAAAAGAGTTGCTGAATACTTAGAAGCTTTTGATGTAAACAGAGATGTTTAAATAAATATAATTAGAATAGTAGACCCGACCGATTTTCAAAAATCAGTCGGGTTTTTATTTTAGTACACCGTTTTAATTGCACAAAAAGACAAGAATTCTTGAAGAAATTATTTGGGGATAATTCGTCAAATTCGTGTTTAACCTATATATTTGTATCCACACAAAATTTAAAAATGGAACTCAAACTCAATAAACCAATTTGCTTTTTCGATCTTGAAACCACAGGAATTGATATCGGAAAAGATAGAATTGTAGAAATCTCAATATTCAAAGTTTTCCCAAACGGAAATAAAGAAAGCAAAACTTGGCTGGTTAATCCTACGATTCCAATTCCGCCGCAAACAACAGCTGTTCATGGAATTACTGATGAAAAAGTAGCTAACGAACCTACTTTTAATGAATTGGCAGCGCAGGTTTACAATATGATTAAAGACAGTGATTTGGCTGGATTTAATTCAGATCGATTTGATATTCCGTTATTGGCAGAGGAAATGCTTCGTGCCGGAGTAGATTTTGACATGAAAAACAGGGTTTCAGTTGATGTACAGACCGTTTTTCATAAAATGGAAGAGCGAACTTTAAGCGCGGCGCATAAGTTTTATTGCGGAAAAACACTTGAAAATGCACATTCTGCGGAAGCAGATACTATGGCGACTTACGAAATTTTGAAAGCGCAACTGGATCGTTATCCGGAACTGGAAAACGACATGAAATCATTATCGGAATTTACCACAAGAAAGAAAATTGCTGATTTTGCTGGTATGATTGCTTTTGATAAGGATGATGAAGAGATTTTTACTTTTGGAAAACACAAAGGAGTGAAAGTGGATAAAATTCTGGAAACAGAACCCGGTTATTTCAGTTGGATACAAAATGCGGATTTTCCGTTGTATACCAAGAAAGTTCTAACGGCAATAAAACTTCGAAAACTGAATAATAAATTAAGCTAATTTTTGAATCAATAGGAAATGAAAATAATCTGCATTGGTAGAAATTACACCAATCATATAGAAGAATTACACAACGAAAGACCAACAGAACCTGTTGTTTTTATGAAGCCGGATTCGGCCGTTTTATTAAAGCAGCATCCATTTGTGATTCCGGAATTTTCGGAGGATATTCATCACGAGATTGAGATTATTGTCAAAATAAATAAAGTTGGTAAATACATCGAGCCTAAGTTTGCGCATAAATATTATGACGAAATTAGTGTTGGAATTGACTTTACGGCACGTGATTTACAGGCGAAATTAAAAGCAAAAGGCTTGCCTTGGGAAAAAGCAAAAGCATTTGACGGCTCGGCAGTTATAGGTGAATTTTTACCAAAAAATCAATTTAGTTCATTAGAAAATATTACTTTTGAATTAACCAACAACAATAAAACGGTACAAAAGGGTAATTCCAGTCATATGTTGTGGAAAATTGACGAGCTAATTTCATACGTTTCTCAGTTTTTTACCTTAAAAACTGGAGATATTATTTTTACAGGAACTCCAGAAGGAGTAGCTGCTGTAAAGCCAGATGACGTTTTGGAAGGATTTTTAGAAGGACAACAACTCTTTAGAATACAAGTAAAATAATGGCTATAAACTACAACCTTTCAAAAGTGTACGCACTTTCAGACAACGATGCAGAATTTGTAAATGAAATTTTGACATTGTTTGTTACCGAAGTTCCAGATGATTTAGTACAAATCAAAGAAGGAATAAAAAAGAAAGACCATAAGCACGCTTATGCTTATGCGCACAAGATAAAACCTACGCTTGATTTAATGGGGTTAAACGTGGCTTTTGAGGAGATTCTTCAAATCGAAGCCTGGACTAAAGCCGAAGGTAAAAAGAAAGACATCAAAGAAACTTTTAAGAGCGTAAAAAACCAAGTTAATGACGCTATCAAAGAAATCAAAAAAGATTTCGATTTGTAATATTGGGGCGTGACCCGCTGAAAAAGCGGGTCGGGCTATGCGTTACAAACTAAGTTCACTGAACTCCTATGAAAATAATTATTAGGTAAAGTATCTCTCTCGTTAAAAAACGAGGAAGGATTTTCACTACTATCCCTCACGCAAAAAACGGAATGTGCTATTTTACACATTTCTTTTTAAGATTGCAATCCCACAAAAAATATCACAAAAAAAATGAAAGCAACCATAGTTACCATTGGTGACGAAATTTTAATAGGCCAAATTGTCGATACAAATTCGGGTTTTATAGCTAAGTCGTTAGATAAAATTGGTGTTGAAATCAATGAAATGATTTCGATTAGTGATGATAAGAAACACATTTTAGATACGTTTACAGTACTTCAAAACAAAGTCGATTTGGTTATTATAACTGGAGGTTTAGGACCAACAAAAGATGATATTACCAAAAAGACATTTTGTGATTATTTTGAAGATGAATTGATTGTAGACCAAAAAGTGCTGGCCCATGTTACGCAACTTATAGAAGGTTTCTACAAGCGAACAATTACGCAGATCAATAAAGATCAGGCACTGGTTCCTTCAAAATGTACGGTGCTTCACAATCAAGTAGGTACTGCGCCAGGAATGTGGATGAAAAAGGAAAACACAGTTTTTATTTCGCTTCCCGGAGTTCCTTATGAAATGAAGTATTTAGTGGAGCATGAAATTATCCCAAAAGTAGTTCGGGAATACAAACGACCTTATATTATCCATAAAACAATTCTCACTTACGGACAAGGTGAAAGTATGGTTGCCGAACGAATAGAGGATTGGGAAAATAACCTTCCTGAATTTATTAAGTTGGCTTATTTGCCTGCACCGGGAAGAGTTCGTCTGCGTCTTTCTGCCCGTGGCACTGATAAAGAAAAATTAGAAGCCGCTCTCGAAGAAAATGTAAATTCGCTGGATGCGATAATCCATGATATTATAGTGGGTTTTGATGATGATGAAACCTTGGAAGTTGTAATAGGAAAAATGCTTACAAAGCAAAATAAAACCATTTCCACTGCTGAGAGTTGTACCGGAGGTAAAATTGCAGCAGTATTGACATCGGTTTCCGGGGCTTCAAAATATTTTAAAGGAGGTGTTGTCTCGTATGCAACTGCTGCTAAGATTGATGTTTTGGGTGTTTCGGAAAGTCTCATAAAAGAACATTCTGTTGTGAGTAGAGCGGTAGTTTCGGAGATGGCTTTGAATATAAAAAACATGATGAAAACGGACTATGCAATTGCGACAACCGGAAACGCTGGACCATCAAAAGGAGACTCAAATGCAGAAGTTGGAGCAGTTTTTATTGCATTGGCAACGCCAAGCGAAGTAATTGTTGAAGAATTTAATTTTGGTCAACCCCGTGAAAAAGTGATAGATAGAGCTGTAATTAAAAGTTTAGAACTATTACAGAAAGAAATTTTAAAAAATGTACAATAAATTTGTTGCTTAATAGGTTTATTTTTCTTTTCTTTGCACCCTGATTTTGAATAACGATAAAAGATAAGTATAATGTCAAGAGTTTGTGACCTTACAGGTAAAAGAGCGATGGTAGGAAATAACGTTTCTCACGCTATGAACAAAACTAAGAGAAAATTTTCTGTAAACTTAGTTAAAAAGCGTTTTTATCTTCCAGAAGAAGATAGATGGATTACTCTAAGAGTAGCTGCATCTACGATAAAAACAATTAATAAAAATGGAATCGCTGCAGTTTTGAAAAAAGCGCAGTCAGAAGGATTTATTAAATAATCCATTCCAAAATAAAAAAATAGCAAGATGGCAAAGAAAGGTAATAGAATCCAGGTAATTTTAGAATGTACTGAGCACAAGACTTCGGGTGTTGCAGGAACTTCAAGATACATAACAACAAAGAACAAAAAAAATACACCAGATAGATTAGAGATTAAAAAATTTAATCCAATCTTGAAACGTGTAACTGTTCACAAAGAAATTAAGTAATAATTAGAGATTTTGATAAAATCTTAAATGGTAACATTTGAAGATTTTATTTAAATTTAAATAACATTTGAATCATGGCAAAGAAAACCGTAGCATCGTTACAAACATCTTCTAAGAGATTATCAAAAGCCATCAAAATGGTGAAATCTCCAAAAACAGGTGCATATACATTCGTAGAATCTATTATGGCTCCTGAAGCTGTTGATGAATTCTTGAAAAAGAAATAATTAGCAATCACATTATATAGAAAAGCTACTTTCATTCGGAAGTAGCTTTTTTATTTTCTATATTTACCATTAGAAAAACGTATTGGTTCTAAGGACTTAAATACTTCATTCTTAATACTATTTATACAATGAGTTTTTTCAAAAGAATATTTTCATCAGAGAAAAAAGAAACATTAGACAAAGGTCTTGAAAAATCAAAAACAAATTTCTTTTCGAAGTTAACCAAAGCTGTTGCCGGAAAGTCAAAAGTTGATGATGAAGTTTTAGACAATTTAGAGGAAATCCTTGTTGCCTCAGATGTTGGTGTAAATACGACATTAAAAATAATTACCAGAATCGAGAATCGTGTTGCTTCAGATAAATACCTTGGTATAGAGGAACTCAATCAAATTCTTAGAGAAGAAATTGCAGCTTTATTATCAGAGACAAATACAGGAGAAGCAACTGAATTTGTAATTCCAACTCAAACTAAACCTTATGTTTTAATGGTGGTAGGAGTTAATGGAGTTGGGAAAACCACTACCATTGGTAAGTTAGCCTATCAGTTTAAAAAAGCAGGTTATAATGTGGTTCTTGGTGCAGCCGATACTTTTCGTGCCGCAGCTATCGATCAGTTGCAAATATGGGCGGATAGAGTAGGAGTTCCTATTGTTCGTCAGGATATGGGAAGTGACCCGGCTTCGGTAGCTTTTGATACCTTGCAGTCAGCAGTGGCGCAAAATGCCGATATTGTTATAATTGATACTGCAGGTCGTTTGCATAATAAAATTAATTTAATGAACGAATTGACTAAAGTAAAACGAGTGATGCAAAAAGT
Organism: Flavobacterium sp. XS2P24; assembly: GCF_030010285.1. Lineage (NCBI taxonomy): Bacteria > Pseudomonadati > Bacteroidota > Flavobacteriia > Flavobacteriales > Flavobacteriaceae > Flavobacterium > Flavobacterium sp. XS2P24. The sequence continues at coordinate 24,290 of NZ_JASCRU010000031.1, read as the reverse complement.
TGTTGGTGATGCACCACATGATGTGTTATTAGTTTTGGATGGTTCAACCGGTCAAAACGCTTTTGAACAAGCGAAACAATTTACAGCAGCTACAGAGGTTACTTGTTTAGCAGTTACAAAACTAGACGGAACAGCAAAAGGTGGGGTTGTAATAGGAATCTCAGATCAATTTAAAATTCCTGTGAAATACATTGGTGTTGGAGAAGGGATTGAAGATCTTCAGGTTTTTAATAAGTATGAGTTTGTTGATAGTTTTTTTAAATAATAGTTAGAATGGATTTTTCTTCTTTAAAAAATACACCTCCAATGTATCTTTATTTAGTGAGTATCATTTCTTTTATATTGGCAAATCTTGTTCGAGATAAAAGTCTTGGTTTTTATTATTTTTTGTTGATAATAGGGTTGGTTTTCTTTGTTTTAGGTTTTATGAGACGTTTGAAAACCAAGTAAATCTATTGGTATAAAGCACTAATTTTTTGCCATAATGTTTCATCAAAATCGGATAAAGCAAAAGTTGGATTATCTGGATTTGCAACATCTCCCATTCTGATAACGACCATTTTCTTGCTGGGAATGACATAGATTTTTTGGTCATTTTTGCCTAATGCCATATACATATCGGCTGGAGCTGTTGGTATTAAACTACCATTGAACTGCAGTTGGCTTTGTGGTAAATGGTAACTTGATTTTCCATTCAGCCACCATAAATAACCGTATCCCATATTTATGGTTTGTGAAGTATTAGTAGCTTCATTTAAATAGTTTTCATTCACTATAGCATTGCTTTCCCATTTTCCTTTGTTGTAGATTAACAAACCAAAGCGTGCCATAGAACGAGTATTACTTCCATAAACAGAATTATTACCTAACTGAAACCATGCTCCATCCATTCCTATTTTATCTTTCAATTTAGTGTTGAAATAGGCATTCCAGGTTTGACCGCTGGCTTGCGCAATCACATCCTGTAATTTCACATAGACATTATGGTAGGCCCAACGTGTTCCTGCGTCAGCTTTGTATTTTAGGTTCACAGGATCAACATCATCCGTACTGTCATCTAATCCGGAAGTCATATTGAGTAAATGTTTGTTTGTAATCAAATTTTCTTTTGCTAAAGGCAGGCTAGTCCAGCCAGTTCCTATGTATTGTGAAACTTTATTGTTGATGTTAATCAGGTTTTCTTGTTGTGCAATTCCCGTTACAGTTGATGTTAGTGTTTTACCGGCACTTGCCCAATACCAAAAAGCATTGGCATCATGACCGTTGAAATAATTTTCCATTACGATTCTTCCGTTGACAAGAATTATGAAAGATTTTGAATTTTTGAGTGCCAAATAATCCAATAATGGTTGCACGGCGGATTGCTTCCAACCTAAACTCGCAATAGATTTTGTTTCCCAAGTTGTGCCTGTTAAAGGTGGGAAATAGATTGTTTCTTCAGGTGTAGGAGTGGGAGTTGGTTCCGTAGTTTCGGAACTGCAGCTACTGCAAAATATTAGGATGAGGAGACTGTAGATTATTTTTGACATCTTGCTACTGATTTGTTTCTAATTCCTTTAAGACCAAAAATATAGAAAATAGTTTAATGTGTTTCTGCTATTTTTGTTTTCTTTGAATTTAATAAGAGTAACTTTGTATTTAGAACAAGCGAGATTTAACCCGAATTGACTAGCCCTGATGGAAGCGACATCCTTTTTCTTGCTATTCTGACGAAAGGAAGAATAGCAAGAAAAAGGATGTCGCTTCCATCAGGAATTAGCTCCTAAAAATAATAATTATATGAAAAACACACTTAGCATTTTTTTTATAGCATTCCTTTTTGTGGGGTGTCAGCAAAAGATTAAGCCTGCAGACATTTCTAAAATAAACGGATATTGGGAAATTGAAAAAGTTGTTTTTGATGCTGGGAAAGACAAGGATTATGGCTTGAATGAAAGTTATGATTTTTTTAAAATAAGCGACAGTAAAGGGATTCGAAAGAAAGTGATGCCACAATTGGACGGAACTTTTTTGGTGAATGATGTTTATGAAAACGTAGCGGTGCGATTTGCCGATGATAAAGTATTTTTGGATTATTCCACATCTTATATGAAATGGAGTGAGGAGTTAATTGCTTTGTCAGAGGAAGAATTAGTATTGCTGAACAAGGACAAAATGGAATATCATTATAAAAAAGCAACACCAATAAATTTACTGGGCGATGGCAAAAAGGCTGAATAATCAAAGTACGATAGGGGATGTTTTGAAACAAATTATCCAAGTGAATAAACTTCAACCCGGAATGGATCAAATTGATGTGAAAGATGCGTGGAAAAATCTTATGGGGAATGGTGTGAATAATTACACTAAAAATGTGGTTTTGAAAGGAAGCACTTTGTATGTGGAGTTGAGTTCTTCAGTATTGAGAGAAGAATTAAGTCACGGAAGATCTAAAATTGTGGCTATGATTAATGAGGAGTTAAGACGTGATGTGGTGAAAGATGTGGTTTTGAGGTAATGATTTTAGATTGTTGATTAACGATTTTAGATTTCAGATTTCAGATTTTTGATATAAAAAAATCCCGTTTCAATTTTGAAACGGGATTTTTTTTATTTAACGATTTCTAAATCTTAATTCAAAAATCGTTAATCTTCAATCATAAATTAAAATTGCTCTCTTCCAGCAAAATGGAAAGCACCTTCGATAGCTGCATTTTCATCGCTATCAGAACCGTGAACTGCATTTTCTCCGATAGAAGTTGCGTAAGCTTTACGGATAGTTCCTTCAGCAGCTTCAGCTGGGTTTGTAGCACCAATTAAAGTTCTGAAATCTTCAACAGCGTTATCTTTTTCTAAAATAGCAGCAACAATTGGTCCTCTTGACATGAATTCTACTAATTCACCGTAGAAAGGTCTTGCAGCGTGAACTTCATAAAATGCTTGAGCATCAGCAATAGTTAATTGCGTTAATTTCAAAGAAACGATTTTGAAACCTGCATTAGTAATCATTGCAAGTATGTTTCCGATGTGTCCGTTAGCAACAGCATCAGGCTTGATCATTGTAAATGTTCTATTAGTAGCCATTTTTTTTGTTTTTTAAATTTTGTGCAAAAATAGTATTTTTTTATTGATTATTTTTACAAATTCGGCATTCAAATAACCGTAATCTGATTAAAGTACAATAATGTCGAATTTGTTGTCCAGTGGTTTGAGCTGTTCGATCAATGTTGGAATAATATTGTCGCCGTTTTCTAGGTAAAATTCTGAAAAATTAGTTTGACGTTCCTGTAAACTCTGGTTAGGAAATAATTCGTTTTGCAAGTCGGTAATGCGTTGTAAAATATCGCTTAACTTTCTTTTTTGTGCTTTCAGCAAGCGTTTCTCCAGATTTTCTAATCCTTTAATTTGTTTTACTTCCTGCGCTTTTACAGCTCCAATAAAAGATTCATCTGTTTTATTCGCTACTTCATAAAGCGCACTAAATTGTTTTTGCAATTGTTCTTTCAAATGCGTTAAATCGATTGGGAAATCTGATAATTCTGTGGTTTTAGTATTTACTAAATCGGCTTGTTTTGAAAATAAATCTTTCCAACTCAAATTTAGTTTGTCTGCTTTTTTAGCTTGTTTTTCGGTAGCCAATAGCACAGAGTTTCTAAGTAACAGCATTGGGAAAGTTATTTTAGCTGCAGCAAAAAAGGATTTTAGTTCTAGCCAATATGCGATTTCTCCACCTCCGCCGATGTAGCATAAATTAGGGAGAATCACTTCTTGATACAATGGACGCATTATCACGTTAGGACTGAATTTTTCAGGATGATTTTCTAAAAGTGATAAAATTTCACTTTCAGAAAACTCAATTTTTGTATGATTTACTTTGTAGGTATTGTTTTCAAAAATGATGCGTTCTCGTAAATTATCTTCAATATAAAACAAATTGATTTCACGAGGATTTACTTGAATCGTATAGTCTTTTAATTTTTCGGCAGTTTCCAATACCAATTTATGGGAGGATTGGTGAAGCAATTCTTCTTTTACAAAAGGAATGAAGTTGCGTTTTAAGTCCTGATTATCTGCATCCAAAATAACTAAGCCATATGCACCAAAAAGCGCATTAGCCAAAAATCTAGTAGCATCGGCTAAATTATCATGATTAAGATAAGAATCTTCAAACAGTTTTTTGAGCGTATTTGCATTTGTACTGGAACCTAATTCCAGTGCGTATACTTCAAGGAAATCAGCTAAACCTTCAGTAGACAATCGGCCAACGGGACCTGTACTTTCTTTGTTCCAACGGAATTTTTTGCCTTTAAAATTAAAATAATTGATTTCTTCAAAATCATGATCTTCCGTTGCCATCCAATAAATTGGGACAAAATTTGAATCAGGATATTTCGATTTTAATTCGGTTGTTAAATTAATGGTCGAAATAATTTTGTATAAAAAATACAATGGTCCGCTGAATAAATTCAATTGATGACCAGTGGTAACGGTAAATGTATTGGAATTGGCTAAAGCGGCAATATTTTGATTTGTTAAAGCCGAAGTTTCAACTGTAGCATATTGTTTTTGTAAAACAGAAACTAAAGTAGCTCTGGATGTATCATTAAAATTCGCTTTTTTTTCTTGAATTTGTGATCCAAAGTTTTGAAGATTTGGAAAATGATGGTATAAAGATTGAAGATTGCTTTTTTCCTCTAAATAATCATTCATTAAAGTAGAAAAATATCCTGAATTCTGATAGCTGATACAGTCGGTTGGCATGTTTTGAGTTTCTAAATTTGTCGCTAAAGTAAGAAAAAGTAAAGTTATGTTTTTTTGGTTTAAGATATGTTTAGGAAAATAGTAATTATCGCTTTAAAGTAAAATGACCTTTATATTCCTTTCCATCAGTTCTGGTTGCAATAAACCAATAATCATCTGATGGAAGTTCGTGTCCATTCATAGTTCCGTTCCAAGCTCCATTTTGGATTAGTACTTTTAATAATTTTCCATAACGGTCAAATATTTTTACAGTCAAGTTGGTTTCTAGTTCTGAAAATTTAATATTCCAAGTGTCATTATAACCGTCTCCATTTGGTGTGAAATATTTTGGATACATTAATAAAAAGACTACATCAGTAGCTGTTCCACAACCATTTTTATCTCTGACATGTACAGTATATTCACCACTATATAATGCCGAAAATTGATTGCTATCCTGAAAATGAATACCGTCAATTGAATATTCGAAATCACCTTCACCTGATGCAAAAACGGTGATTGTATTCTCATTATCAGTCCAGTCTTTAGTTTCAATAGCTGTAATTGTTGCAATATTTGATTTTTTTACCTCAAAATTCTTTGTACTGGAACAAGAAATTGTATTGTAATTATTGGTGACAGTTACTGAAAAATTACCGGGAGTAGATACCATTATGGATGGTGTTGTTTCTCCAGTTGACCATAAATAGCTGTCATAACCGGCATCTGCATGTATTATAATAGTATTGTTTTCGCAAATGGGTACAATGTCCTGAATTGAAATAATTGGTTTTGATAAAAGAGTTAATTTCAATTCAACAAGAGCATAACAAGGCGTATTCGAATTGATTCGAACGTAGATTTTGTTGTCACCTACGACTAAGTTGTAATTTGAAAAATTAGTGATTTGATTGGCAGCAAATTGATTTTCTGCTCCTGAAATAGTTGAATAATAAAAAAATGTATATCCTGAAGTATTTGAAATTAGCTTCGAATTATAGTCTGATAAATTTACTTTTTCAGAACCGTCATTCAAATCATCACAAAATAATTCTTCATAATTATTTGCGGGCAAAGTATTTATTAGAGAAATAGTTAAAGCTAGTTTATTAGGACTTTCGCAGCTGTTTTCTGTTTGCGAAGCATAATATGTCTCACCATCTTGTAAAGGAGTTGAACTAGACAAAAGAACTCCAAGACTATTATACCATTTTATCGCAGTTCCTAAAACTACAATAGTATTTAAAGTTGGATTTTGACTGGAACAAAAAGTCTGACTTGTATTTCCTGTTGGAGCAGGAGTATTTTGAATATTTATTAGGACAGGAATTCTTTCGCTTTCGCAGCCATTAATGGTTTGCGAAGCATAATAAGTTGTGTTATTTTGTAATAAAGTTGTATTTGATAAAAGTGTTCCATTGGTCAAAGTATCATACCATTTTATGTTTTGTCCTGTAATTGAAATCTCATTTAAAGTTGCATTTTGTTGGATACAGAAGGTTTGTGGGGAGGTTGAAGGTAAGGGCTGATTATTAATTGTGATGGTTTGATTTTGTGTTGATGTGTTTCCGTTGCCATCATTATAATTCCAAACCACAGTATATGTTCCAGGTAAACTATACGAAACCGCACTTGAGGTAGTTGCTGTAATCGTACCTGAACAATTATCCATTGCTGTTGGGATTGTAGTAATTACAGTGTTGCAATCACCTGTAACCATTGGAAGTGTAGCAAGATTAGGAATTGGCGATTCAACATCACCAACAATTACTTCAATTATTTTTGTATCATCACAACCGCCAGTTCCAGTAATGCTACAACTATATTGACCACTATTTTGAGTTGTTGCATTAGGAATTGTTGGATTTTGTTCAATTGATGCGAATCCGTTTGGCCCCGTCCAAGAATAATTTGTTCCGCCGGAAGCTTTTAGTTCTATGGTATTTCCTATACAGATTGGGGAATTGGAAGAGATTTCGGGAGAAGAAAGGCAATCTTGAAATTTGGCTAAATATATATTATATAGTCCACCTACTGAATTTAGCATGTGATTTTCTTGATGTGCTCCCGGAGTTGAAATTCCGGTAGTACTGGTTGTGTTACCTACTAAATAAATGTTATCTAATTGATCCAACGACATTTTATTATTAACATCAGCAGCTCCATTAATTCCTTCGTTACCATTTCCTCCATAATAAGTGCCCCATTCTCTTTGTCCGATTTCATTTAACTTTATTACGTAGGCATCTTGTCTCTGATTACTTGAAGAATACGATCCAGCAGTCGCTATACCTGTAGTTTGATCTGTACATCCAGTAACGAAAACTTTATTATTTGAATTGACTTTTAAATCCTGTATAAATTCTCCAAAATAGGTACCCCAAACTAGATTTTGGGTAGTAACATCAAATTTGGAAATATAACTGCTGAGACCGAAATTCATTGGTAAGTCTATGAAATTTTCATTAAAAGTTCCAGTACTATTCAAATTATCACGGCTATTTGTTATGCCAATAAGGTATAGAAAATTGTTATTTATTTTTGATTTTGTAATGGTAGCACTAGTATTTCCACTAAAATAAGTACCCCAAACTCTTTGTCCATCTAAAGTAAATTTAGCTATCATTCCTGAGGCATAGCCAATCATATTCGGTTGATAAGAATTTGAAGTTGATATGCCTGTAACACTGCGGGTATTTCCGGTTACATATAAAAAACCATCATCAGAAATATTTGATGAAAAAATTTGATCTCCATCAGTTCCACCAAAATAAGTACCCCAAACTCTAACTCCCTGAGAAGTGAATTTAGCAATGAAACCATCATCATCAAGATAACCTAATCCATGAGTAGGTTGATGAGTATTATTTGTAGCAATATTTCCAGAACTGCCTGTAACACCAACCAAATAGACATTGTTGTCATTGTCAAAACTAATATCATTTCCTTTATCGGATGAAATACCTCCATAATAAGTTCCCCATTCTCTTATTCCGGAAGAATTTAATTTCACTAAATAGGCATCGTCATAGTCAGCATGTAATGGCTGATGTGAACCGAGAGTTGATACATTTGTTTCTCCCCATGTTTTCCCAGTGAAATATAAATTTTCATTGGAATCTACTTTAATTGTTGATGGAGTAGTGGAATAATAAACACCCCAAATTCTTGTTCCATTTGAATCGAATTTTGCTATAAATCCATTAGCATAATAATATGGTACTGGAAAAGATCCAGATGTTGCTATATTTGTCGTACTTGATGTATAGCCTGAAAAATAAACATTATTATTTTTGTCGTTACATATGTCAGTTGAGTATTCACTATTGTTTCCGGCATAATAAGTTCCCCACAACCGCACAGGAACTGGATCAATAATCACCGTTTTATCAATAGTAATATTTGCTGTTTCAAATCCGTAAACATTATTTTTGATTTTTTTGTAACCAACAGTAATTTCCTTTTTCTCTATCCCGTCTTCTGTCCAACTAGCGGGCAGGGTCTCTTCCATTTTCCCAAAACGAACATTTATTTTGATTTTGTTATCAACTAAATCCGTTTTGGCACCATTAAATTTCATTTGGATATCCGATATTTTGCCTTTCGGATGCACCACAAAATTATATTCCACTGTTTTCAAAGTATCTTTTGGAACGAAAAAAACTACATCAATATTTGGGTAAATGTTTTTATATGTAATTTGCTGGTACTGATGTACATTAACAATACCTTCAGGTTTATTCGGGATATTGTAATAATTATCATAATCTTTAGAAGCTTCGGCTGTAACTAATTCTACGTTGGGATTGGAATTAACAAAATCAATATCTATTCTGTGAAAAACATATTCTAAAGTATAATCCTGTGTTTTTTCTTTACTAATATCTAAAGGAGATAAACTTCTTTTTTCTATCGAATGTCTTATAGGAAGTTTTTTGGTCTCATAAACATCATATGAAAATCCATTTTTCTTTAACTGGACATTTAGTCCATTTGAATTTAATAGATACTTTACCGCAGGATTCGCCTTTCCTTTTTGGTCAATAATCTGTCCTTTATTTTCTTTAAAACCTATCGATTGATTTTTATTTTGAGCAAATAATGGTGTAATTAACAATAAAAATAATAGAAGTAATTTTTCTTTCATCGGTGCTGTTTAATCAGTTTTTTGTGGGGTTATGAATGTTATTTCTTTAAACTAAAATGTCCTTTGTATTCATTTCCATCTGTTCTTGTTGCGATAAACCAATAATCATCTGCTGGAAGGGCATATCCATTCATGGTTCCGTTCCAATTGTTATTTTGGATTAATTTTGTGATTAATTTTCCATAACGGTCAAATATTTTTAAAGTCAAGTTGGTTTCCAAGTCTGAAAATTTAATATTCCAAGTGTCGTTGAAACCGTCACCGTTTGGGGTAAAATATTTGGGGTACATTAATAAAAAGACTTCATCTGTGGCGGTTCCGCAACCATTTTTGTCTCGGACATGTACGGTATATGCGCCACTATACAAAGCCGAAAATTGACTACTGTCCTGAAAATGCGTACCATCAATTGAATATTCGTAATCGCCTTCGCCAGATGCAAAAACGGTGATTATATTCTGATTGTCGGTCCAATCTTGTATTTCTAAAGTAGTAATGGTGGCAATATTTGATTTTCGTACTTCAAAATTCTTGGTACTCGAACATGATATTGTACTGTAATTAGTAGTAACAGTAACGGAATAATTTCCTGGATTTGCAACAATTATCGAAGATGTCGTAGCACCAGTTGACCATAAATAAGTGTCGAAACCTGAACCGGCACCAACAGTAATAGAATTGTTTTCACAAATGGGGACAACATCAGGGATTGTATTAATTGGTTTTGATACAAGTGTTAATTTCAATTCAACAATGGCATAACAAGGCGTGTTAGAATTGATACGAACGTAGATTTTGTTGTCGCCTAAAGCTAAGTTGTAATTTGAAAAATCAGTAATTTGATCGATTGCCAATTGATCTTCTGCACTTGAAAAAGTCGAATAATAAGAAAAAGTATATCCTGAAGTATTTGAAATTAACTTCAAATTATAGTCTGATAAATTTATTCTCTCGGAACCGTCATTCAAATCATCACAAAATAATTCATCATAATTATTTGCGGGTAAAGTGCTTATAAGTGAAATTGTAACAGCTAATTTATTAGGGCTTTCGCAATTGTTTTCTGTTTGCGAAGCATAATAGGTCACACCATCTTGTAAAGTAGTTGAACTGGACAAAAGAACTCCAATACTATTATACCATTTTATCGCATTTCCTGAAATTACAATAGTTTCTAGAGTTGGATTTTGACTGGAACAAAAAGTCTGACTTGTATTCCCTGTTGGAGCGAGTGTGTTTTGAATGTTTATTAGGACAGGAAATCTTTCACTTTCGCATCCATTAATGGTTTGCGAAGCGTAATAAGTGGTTCCGTTTTGTAATGGAGTTGTATTTGATAATGGAATTCCATTAGTCAACGCATCATACCATTTTATGTTTTGACCAGTTATTACAATATTATTAATTGTTGCGTTTTGTTGGATGCAGAAGGTTTGTGAGGAAATAGCTACTGGTTCGGTAATATTCACGAGATTAACTAAAATAGGAGTCCTAGTGCTTTCACAACCATTTTGAGTTTGAGATGCATAATAAGTTGAACCATTAATTAATGCTGTAGAACTTGGCAATAAATTTTCTCCGTTTGTAGCATCATACCATTGAATAAATGTTCCAGATACATTTAAGTTGTCTAAAGTAGGATTTTTCAAATTGCATATGTTTTGGGGGGAAGTTCCAAAAGGGGCAGAAATTGGTTGAAAAGTTACTGTAACCGGTGTTCTTAAACTTTCGCAGCTTCCTGCTGTATTCATAGCAAAATATGTAGTGCCTTCTGCTAAAAGGGTTGTATCGGTTAACTGATTTCCTCCAAAAAGTGAATCAAACCACTTGATGTTATAGCCAGTCACCACAATGTCTTTTATTGTTGGAATTTGTTTGGAACAAACAGTTTGGACTGATGATTCGAATTTTGGAGGTGATTCATCAAAATAGTTAGCTGTGTTATCTTTCCGGTTTGAATAATAAATATTAAAAAAAATAGTGTCAGGAACATAAATGCAATCTAGTTTCGGATTATTTGTCCAATTTGAAGCGTCATTCCACCAACTCCAACTTGCGTCATTTCTAATATCTAAATAGGTTAGCTGGTTATTTGTACATCTAAATATTCCTAAATTGTTATTCATAGAAACATCTAGACTAGTGATTAGATTATTGTGGCAGTATAAAATATTCAGTTGATCATTTGAGGAAGTGTTTAGGCTTGATAATTGATTTTCATAACATAATAAAAGAGTTAGATTAATGTTATTAGAAATATCTAAATTAGTTAATAGGTTATTGTTACAGCGAACATCTGTTAATTTTATGTTTTTAGAAATATTTAAATTTAACAATTGATTGTTATTACAATTAAGATTTGTTAGATTAAGGTTTTGGGAAGTGTCTAAGTTTGTTAATTGATTAAATTCACAAGAAATAGATATTAATTTAGTGTTGGTGTAGGTATCTATATTGGTTAATTGATTATTACCACATGATAATTGAGTAAGTTCAATATTCTTTGAAACATCCAAATTTGTTAGTTGATTGTCAGAACATGTTAAACTTTTTAAATTTATATTCTTTGAAACATCCAAACTTGTAAATTGATTATTGGTACAAATTAAATTCTCTAGTAAGGTACAGTTTGAAAGATTTAAGTTGTTAATTGGACAAAAACTACAATCTAGATATTTTAAATTGGCGTTCAAATCTAAAACAGTTAAACTAAGCCCTCTACAATATAAGGTTTCCAGATTGACGGTTTTTGTAAAATCTAAATTGATAAAAGGATTTCCATTGCAATTAATTGTTTTTAGATTTACACATCCTTCGACATTTAAACTTGTTAGTTTGTTGTCTTCACATATCAATTCAGTTAAAGAAAGATTTTTTGATAAATCTAAACTAGTTAAATTACAATTTTGACAATTTAGTTTTTCTAGAGCTTTAAAATCTTCAATCCCTGATAAATCCTTAATATTAATATTGGCAGCGCCCGGAAAAAAATAAATTTCTTTAATAGAATTAATATTTGAGGTAAGAACTTTTCCGTCTGGTATTCCATCGTCATAGCCGTTATAAATCAAAAACGATTCAAATTCAGGATCAGGAATTTGAGTGTATTGGGCGTAAATGGAGAAAGAAAAAAGCAAGAAAATAACGTTTAATATTTTTTTTATCATATAATTTCGGATGTCATATAGGGAAGTTTGCTTTTACTATTTATTGTTGTCGTAAATGTAATCAAATAGATACAAATTCATAATTTCTTTGTTGTAAAAATAAATAAAAACGTAGTTTTTTACTTTTGTGAAAAGAATAGAATTATCCCTTATTTTTGCACAAAACAATTCCTATTGAAAACCAAATTATTCGTAATCACGCCGCCTTTTACCCAACTGAATACTCCGTATCCGGCAACTGCATATATCAAAGGGTTTCTGAATACCAAAAAAATTGAATCGGTTCAAGCGGATTTGGGTATCGAAGTGATTTTGAAATTGTTTTCGAAAGAAGGTTTGCAAAATTTGTTTGAAGTTGGGGGTTTAACGTTTAAAGTTCCAAATCATACCATTTCAGATAATTCCAAGAGAATTTTCGCTTTGCAAGATGAATACCTTAAAACGATAAATCCTGTTATTGCTTTCCTTCAAGGGAAAAATCCAACATTGGCACTTCAAATTTGTCAGGAGGATTTCTTGCCGGAAGCGTCCCGATTTGCGCAATTGGAAGAACTCGATTGGGCTTTCGGAACTATGGGGACACAGGATAAAGCGAAACACTTAGCAACTTTATACCTTGAAGACATCTCTGATTTTATAGTCGAATGTGTCGATGCTAATTTTGGTTTCAGCCGGTATGCAGAACGTTTGGGGAGAAGTGCGAATTCTTTTGACGAATTGTATGAAGCCTTGCAGGAGGAACCAACCTATATTGATAATTTACTTCTTTCGATTCTAAAAGAGAGAATAGAAACTATTCAACCTACATTATTCTTGATTTCGGTTCCGTTTCCAGGGAATTTATATTCGGCTTTTCGTTCCGCACAATGGGTGAAAAAGCATTATCCGAGTATTAAAATTTCAATGGGTGGCGGTTTCCCAAATACCGAACTGCGTTCGCTTTCGGATGCTCGCGTTTTTGAGTTTTTTGATTTTATTACGTTGGATGATGGCGAAACACCAATTGAAGAACTAATAAACGCTGTCTCTTCGAGCGCAGTCGAGAAGCAATATAAACGAACATTCCTTTTAGAAAAGGGAAAAGTAGTTTACAAAAATAATTCTCTAAAACACGATTACAAACAATCGCAAGTGGGAACGCCCGATTATTCTGATTTACTTTTGGATAAATACATTTCGGTTATCGAAATTGTGAATCCAATGCACCGAATGTGGAGCGACGGACGTTGGAATAAACTCACTATGGCGCACGGTTGCTACTGGGGAAAATGTACGTTTTGTGATATTTCTTTGGACTATATCAAAGTGTACGAACCCGTTGCTGCTAATTTATTGTGCGACCGAATGGAGGAAATGATTGCTCAAACGGGCGAGAACGGATTTCATTTTGTAGATGAGGCTGCTCCTCCGGCTTTGATGCGTGCTTTGGCTCTTGAAATCCTTCGCAGAAAATTAGCGATTACTTGGTGGACTAACATTCGATTCGAAAAAAGCTTTACTAAAGATTTATGTTTACTTCTAAAAGCTTCTGGTTGTATAGCCGTTTCCGGAGGTCTTGAAGTCGCTTCGGACAGATTATTAAAATTGATTGATAAAGGCGTAACTGTCGAACAAGTGGCGAAAGTAACTCGAAATTTCACCGAAGCTGGCGTAATGGTTCATGCCTATTTGATGTACGGTTATCCTACGCAAACCATTCAGGAAACCGTGGACAGTCTGGAAATGGTTCGTCAATTATTTGAAGTTGGTGTATTACAATCCGGATTTTGGCATCAGTTTGCGATGACCGCGCATAGTCCTGTTGGCTTGTATCCAGAGAAATTCGGTGTGGTAAAGGAAACCGAAGCGATTGGAGCTTTCGCCAATAACGATATTAATTATACCGATTCCACAGGAATCGATCATGATAAGTTCAGTTTTGGACTCAAGAAATCCTTGTTCAATTTTATGCACGGAATCTGTTTTGATTATGAGTTGCAGGATTGGTTTGAGTTTAAAATTCCAAAAACTAAAATTTCACCTGATTTTATTTTTGACGCTTTGCAGGAAGACGATGATTTCAACATCAAGCCTACAGCAAAAATCGTTTGGTTAGGCGGGAAGCCATTTACAGAACATTTTACTAAATCCAAAAAAGGGAATTCCTGGGAAATGATGACTTTGACTTTCCATGATAAAAAAGAAAGTTTCAGTATTCAAACAAATAAAAATGAAGGGGAATGGTTGGTAGAAATGTTACAGAAAATCTCTGTTTCGAATGCTAAAATTTATAATTATCAAGAAGTTAAAGCTGATTTCGAATCACATTTGGAGGACTTCGAATTGTTTTGGTACTCCAAACCAATTAAAACTCTTAGAGAATTTAGATTATTAGTGTTATAAATTTTTCTACCTAAACTATACCTATTTAGCATAAAACTTAATTTTAGCTTTACGAAAACGTTTTCTTTTACTTATTTTTACGATTCTAAAATAGAAACAAATGAGTATTGGTTATAAAGTTAATGTAAACGACACTTTTCATTTTGATTTGGAAAAGGAAAGTGTTTCACAACTGGATGCTGTGCGTGTGGAAACGAATAAGTTCCATATTTTACACGAAAACACTCCTTATCAAGCGGAAATCATCACTTCTGATTTTCTTCAAAAAAACTACACCGTCAAGGTAAACAACAACACATATACCGTTGTCATTTCTAATCCTTTGGATATTTTGATTAAGGAAATGGGATTCGAAACGGGACTTACCAAACAAGTCAATTTTATCAAAGCACCTATGCCCGGATTGATTCTAGAAATCAGTGTTGTGGTAGGTCAAACTGTAAAAGAGAATGACAACCTGATTATTTTGGGCGCCATGAAAATGGAAAACAGTTTTCTTTCTCCGCGAGATGGCGTTATCAAAACCATTTCGGTAGTGATGGGAGATGCCGTGGATAAAGGCCAGTTGTTAATTGAATTCGAGTAGAGATAAAAGATACAAGATAAAAAGAACCAAGAATTTATATTTCTTTGCTCTTGCAGCGAAGCGGTCTTTATTCTTTTAGTCTTATTAAATATGAAAAAAATATTAGTTGCCAATAGAGGGGAAATCGCCATCAGGGTGATGAAAACCGCACAAAAAATGGGCATTAAAACCGTGGCAGTTTATTCAACTGCCGATAGAAATGCACCGCACATAAAATTTGCTGATGAAGCGGTTTGGATTGGAGAAGCGCCTTCAAGTCAATCCTATTTATTAGGAAGCAAAATTATAGAGGTTGCGAAATCTTTAAACGTAGATGCCATTCATCCCGGTTATGGTTTCCTGAGTGAAAATGCTGATTTTGCTGAAGAAGCCGAAAAAAATAACATCATTTTTATTGGTCCAAAGTCGAAAGCCATAAAAATCATGGGGAGCAAATTAGCGGCCAAAGATGCTGTTAAGCAATACAATATTCCAATGGTTCCCGGTTTTGACGAAGCCATTACTGATGTCGAAAAAGCAAAAGTAGTTGCTAAGGAAATTGGTTTTCCAATTTTAATTAAAGCTTCAGCAGGAGGCGGTGGAAAAGGAATGCGTGTAGTAGAAAGTGAAGCCGATTTCGAATCCCAAATGGATCGCGCTATCAGTGAAGCGATTTCCGCTTTTGGAGATGGTTCTGTTTTTATCGAAAAATATGTGGGTTCGCCAAGGCATATCGAAATTCAAGTTATGGCGGACAGTCATGGTAATGTGTTGTATTTATTCGAAAGAGAATGCAGTATTCAAAGACGTCACCAAAAAGTAATAGAAGAAGCGCCTTCTTCGGTTTTAACAGCGGAATTGCGTAAAAAAATGGGTGAAGCTGCTGTTTTGGTTGCGAAATCCTGTGATTATTTAGGAGCTGGAACGGTCGAGTTTTTATTGGACGAAAATAATAATTTCTACTTCTTGGAAATGAACACGCGTTTGCAGGTTGAACATCCCGTTACAGAATTAATTACCGGAACCGATTTGGTAGAACTGCAAATAAGAGTGGCAAGAGGAGAAGCATTGGCAATCAAACAAGAAGATTTGAGAATAAAAGGACACGCGATGGAATTACGTGTGTATGCCGAAGATCCTATGAATGATTTTCTACCGAGTGTAGGGCATTTGGACGTATATCAATTGCCTGTTGGTGAAGGAATTCGTGTGGATAATGGTTTTGAGCAAGGGATGGATATTCCCATTTATTATGATCCAATGTTAGCCAAATTAATCACTTATGGTGAAACTCGTGAAGAGGCTATTCAAATTATGATAAAGGCTATTGAAGACTATCGTGTGGAAGGTGTGCAGACAACGTTGCCTTTCGGAAAATTTGTTTTTGAACATGAGGCGTTTCGTTCCGGAAAATTTGACACGCATTTTGTAAAAAACTATTACAATGCCGATGTGTTGAAAAAACAAATGGCGCAAGAAGCTGAAATCGCTGCTTTGGTAGCGTTGAAACAGTATTTTGAAGATCAAAAAATCGTACGCTTACTACATTAAAATAATGGTTTTAAATAAAATCAGCGAATTAGCGGTTAAAAAAAGAATAGTATGAAAGACAAAATAAGTACATTAAACGATAAAATTGCCGAAGCTCATTTAGGTGGAGGTAAAAATAGAATAGCAAAACAACATTCGAATAAAAAGCTAACGGCAAGAGAGCGTGTTAATTATTTGATGGATGAAGGTTCATTTGAAGAAATTGGGATGCTGGTAACCCACCGTACAACTGATTTTGGAATGGAAACTGAAATGTATTATGGCGATGGAGTCATTACAGGATACGGAACCATAAACGGGCGATTGGTTTATATTTTTGCACAGGATTTCACGGTTTTTGGTGGTTCATTATCCGAAACCCATGCTGAGAAAATCTGTAAAATTATGGATATGGCAGTCAAAATGGGTGCGCCAATGATTGGATTGAATGATTCTGGTGGAGCACGTATTCAGGAAGGTGTTCGTTCTTTGGGCGGTTATGCCGATATTTTTTATAGAAACGTACAAGCCAGCGGTGTGATTCCGCAAATTTCCGCAATTATGGGACCCTGCGCTGGTGGAGCTGTGTATTCTCCAGCCATGACTGATTTTACGATGATGGTTGAAGATACCAGTTATATGTTTGTAACAGGACCAAATGTGGTAAAAACCGTAACCAATGAAACGGTAACTTCAGAGGAATTAGGTGGTGCGAGCACGCATTCTACTAAATCTGGTGTGGCTCATTGTACCTCGACCAATGATGTGGAATGTCTGGAAGATTTGAAACGCTTGTTGAGTTATTTGCCACAAAGCAATAAAGAAAAAGCACACAATTTACCTTACGAACTAAATGATGAAGTTCGCACCAAATTAGCAACTATTATTCCGGATAATCCCAATAAACCGTACGACATGCACGAGGTGATTGGTGGAATTATTGACGAAGATTCGTTTTTTGAAATTCATAAAAATTATGCCGAAAATATCCTTGTTGGCTTTGCCAGATTGGGAGGAAAAAGCATTGGGATTATAGCGAACCAACCGATAATTTTAGCGGGTTGTCTGGATGTAAACAGTTCCAAGAAAGCAGCTCGATTTACTCGTTTTTGCGATTGTTTTAATATTCCTTTATTGGTTTTGGTAGATGTACCGGGATTTTTACCGGGAACCGATCAAGAGTGGAACGGAATCATTGTTCACGGTGCGAAATTGTTGTACGCTTTAAGCGAAGCAACCGTACCGAGAGTGACCGTAATTACACGTAAAGCTTATGGAGGTGCGTATGATGTAATGAACTCGAAACACATTGGTGCCGACATGAATTTTGCTTGGCCAACTGCCGAAATTGCGGTGATGGGAGCCAAAGGTGCCTCGGAAATTATCTTCAAGAAAGAAATCAACGAAGCCGAAGACCATGAGGCAAAACTCTTGGAAAAAGAAGCGGAATATGCTGATTTGTTTGCGAATCCTTACACAGCAGCACAACGCGGTTTTGTAGATGAGGTAATTCTTCCTCAAGACACCAGACGCAAACTGATAAAAGCATTTAGTATGCTCGAAAATAAAGTTAGTGTGACTCCGAATAGAAAACACGGAAATATTCCTTTATAGTATTTTATAAGAATCAAAAAACCACCTTCATCAGGTGGTTTTTTTGTTATGATGTTTCTAATACAAACCGAAACCCAATCCCGTGTAAATTTTCTATTGCAATTCCTTTTTCGTTGGCAAGTATTTTACGCAAGCGGGAAATAAAAACATCCAGACTGCGTCCCATAAAATAATCGTCGTCGCCCCAAAGTGAAGTTAGGATTTGTTCTCGTTTTAGAACTGCATTTTTATTTTCTAGAAATAATTTCAAGAGTTCGGATTCGCGTTGCGTGAGGGATATTTTTTCGTTTTCGTTGTATAGAATAAAATTTTTGGTGTCAAATTGGTATTTTCCAATTTCATAAATCGTTTTGTCAGCAGTATTATTTTTATGAGAACGTTTCAGGAAAACCTCTATTTTTAGGATTAATTCTTCAATACTGAAAGGCTTTACGAGATAATCATCGGCGCCCAAGCGCAATCCTTTAATGCGATCTTCCTTTAAGGTTTTTGCCGAAAGGAATATAATAGGAATATCAATATTAACCTTTCTAATTTCAGTAGCTAATTCGAATCCATCCATTTTTGGCATCATAATATCCAGAATGCAAATATCAAAATTGCCTTTTTTGAAATTTTCCATACCTATTTTTCCATCGCAACAATGTGTCACTTCATAGTGGTTTTGCTCCAAATTATCTTTGGTAAGGAATGCTAATGTTGCATCGTCTTCGGCATAAAGAATTCTGGAAGTACTCATTAATTATTTGGAATTAAAATGGTTAGCGTAATGCCTTTTTCGAGATTATTGGTGGCGTTAATTTTCCAATGATGTAAATTGCAAATTTTTTTTACGTAATACAAACCCAATCCAAAACCATTGACTTCATTGCTTTTCTCACTTGGAATTCGGTAAAACTTATCGAATATGAAAGAGAGGTTTTTGTTGCAAATTCCGATTCCATTATCAATAAATTCTAGTTTTAGCATCTGATTTTCTTTCGATAATCGGATGACAATTTCGGGTTTGCCGTTACAGTATTTTGCGGCATTGTCTAGGAGATTGTAAACCAAATTATTGAAATGAAAGGAGTCTGCAATTATTGTATAATCAGATGAATCTGATTTGATTGTTGTTGTAATTTCAGGATATTTTAGTTTGATGTTTTCGATGGCATTTTCAATTATCGGAACTATCGCAATGTTTTCTGTATTCAATTCCAAAGGAGAATAATCGGATTTGGCTATTGTTAAAATTTTCTCGATATGCTGGTTTAGTTTATTGCTTTGATTGATAATAATTTCGGCGTAGGTGTAGAGTTTTTTGTCCTTTTTGATGGGTTCTTGCTGGATTAAATAATTGGAAGCAATCAAAATGGATGATAAGGGTGTCTTGAATTCATGCGTCATATTATTAATGAAATCCCGTTGTAATTCGGAGTATTTTTTTTGCTGTAAAAGCGTAAAAATAGAATAGACATAAATCAGTAAAATAAGAATTAACACCATTGAAAGTACAAACCAAAACCGCAACGAACTAAACAAATAAGTGGTTTCATTGGGGAAACGAATGGCAAAATAATATACTAAATTTTTATGTTTTGGGAAATAAATAGACTGTTTTCCTTTTGATTTGTCCGATAAAGAAATATAGTTTCCATACACCATTTCATCGCTTTGGCAATTGTACATAGCATATTCAAAATCGGTCGTGAGATTCATTTTTTTGAATTCGGATTTTAGATAAAATTCTAAAATTTCGGGTTCAAAATCATTATCAATATTCACTACATAATAATCATTTGATATTTTTTTTATCGGATTTTCTGTGGGCAAATCGTGGTTGGTACCATGGTATAATTTTTTGGCAACCTCAAGTAATGCGATATGTGTTTTTTGGCTGAACTTTTTTTCCTCAATAGTAAAAGCTTCTTTGGTCCAAAGGAGTTGTGCCACCAGAATACCAACGATGGCAATGATTCCAAGAATAATGATACTGTTGAGTTTGTTTAGTTTCAAATGAAAAATGGATTTAGAAAGTGTAATATTAATGAAAATTACATTAAAATATAGCCATTAACAAGTCGTTAACAAACATTTGAAACCGCTTAACAGGAGGCAAAGATTTTCTAATCTACTTTTGGTATGTTCAAATGAAGTAATCTATTGTATAACTATTATAAAAATCAAATTATGAAAATCATCAAAATTTCAATGTTGGCATTAACTCTAGGATTAATGTCATTTTCAGCCATCGCCCCAGCAAATGCTTTGGCGTCAAAAGTTTCGTCTGTTGTTTCGTCCATTTTATGGAAAAGTGAAAGTATAGATGTTGGTCAAATTCCTCAAAACACGCCAAAAGCCATTAATTATGAATTTAAAAACACAGGGAAAACTACATTAATAATCACCAACGTCAAAGGTTCTTGTGGTTGTACGGCTACAGATTATACCAAAACACCAATTCTTCCAGGGAAATCAGGAAAGGTAACAGCAACATACAATGCAGCTAATAAAGGTGCTTTTACAAAAACAGTTACAGTTACAACGAATGTTGAAACAACACCAAAAGTATTGACACTTAAAGGAATTGTTATTTAGGTTTTAAAAGTTATTTATAATGTTAAAAACTCGATTCGTCTTAGATAAATCGAGTTTTTTTGTGGCTGAATCTGAATTTGTTATTGATTGTAATTTGATGGTTTTAGATAAATCATTTTTAAATAAAATGTTTATCTTTCCTTTTTTAAACTTAAAAAATGAAATACAACAGATGTGGAAAAAGTGGTTTGTTACTGCCACAAATTTCTTTGGGATTATGGCATAACTTCGGTTCAGTGGATAGTTTTGAAAATGGAGAAAACATTGTCAAAGCAGCTTTTGATGAAGGAATTACCCATTTTGATTTGGCTAATAATTACGGTCCGGTTCCGGGTTCAGCAGAAACTAATTTTGGAAAAATCCTAAAGAATAATTTCCATGGAAACCTGCGTGATGAAATGGTGATTACTACTAAAGCCGGTTACACTATGTGGGATGGTCCTTATGGCGACTGGGGTTCCCGTAAATATTTGTTGTCGAGTTTAGACCAGAGTTTGAAGCGCATGAATCTGGAATATGTAGATATTTTTTATTCGCATCGTTTTGATCCTGAAACACCTTTGGAGGAAACCATGATGGCTTTGGATTATGCAGTTCGAAGCGGAAAAGCAATGTATGCAGGGATTTCGAATTATAATGCAGAACAAACTAAGGAAGCTACTGAAATCTTGAAACGATTGGGAACGCCTTGCTTGATTCATCAAGTAAAATATTCGATGTTTGTGCGAGAGCCTGAAGCGGGATTACTAGATGTTCTCGAAGAAAAGGGAGTGGGTTGTATTGCTTTCTCACCTTTGGCACAAGGACTTTTAACGGATAAATACTTGAAAGGGATTCCAGAAAATTCAAGAGCTTTTAACCCAAATGGTCATTTAAAAACAGATGAAGTTTCAGAGGAAAGAATCCAAAAAATCATTCAACTGAATGCTATTGCACAACAAAGAAATCAATCATTGGCACAAATGGCTTTGGCTTGGCTGTTAAAAGATAATCGAATTACTTCTGTTTTGATAGGTGCCAGTTCCGTTGGTCAATTAAAAAATAATATTGACAGTTTACAAAATCTGGATTTCTCTACAGCCGAATTATTGGAGATTGAGAATATTTTGAGATAGTTAGAAAAGTTTGAACGAAAAGTGAAAATAAATATTTTGTAGAGCCAGAAATCAAGGTTTGATGGTTTTTGTAAAAGTATATCGTTGATAAATAAACCTTTATTGCAATGGACTCCATTGGCTTAAATCGATGGAGTTTTTTTTTATGATAAAAAAGATTAACTTGCGCCAAAGAAAAAAAGTGATATATCTTACAAAAACGGAAACTGTGTTTTGGTTTTTCTTTTATATTTGAGTGTATTCCATGAAGAGATTGATTAATTTAAATACGTATTCTAAACTACTATTGTTGATAATTTCGACAAGTATTTTCTTTTTTCTAATTTACATCTCGCTTTATCTTTATACTGTTCAAGAAGAAAGTCATTTTTACAAAATCACTTATAATCAATATGATAAGGAAGTGAAGTCCTTGTTTACACTTAATTCCAAAACGCCTACAGCCACTATTATTGATGTTACCTACTGGGACGAGTTAGTCCATTTTACAAATACAAAAGACGAAAAGTGGTATAATAAATATATTTTAAGAGAATTTGAATCGTATGAAGCTGATTACATTGGTATTTATGGTTTAGATCAAAAACTAATCAATAAGACAGTTTCTTCTAAGATTAAAAACTTTGATTTTATCCCAAAAGAGATGATGTCAGTGCTTTATAAATCTAAACTTAAAAGATTTTATATAAAAATTCCAGAAGGTATTGTTGAGGTTTTTGGAGCTACAATTCACCCTTCAAATGATCCTAAAAAGAATAAAACGAAGCCTTCCGGTTATTTTTTTATGGCCAGACTTTTAGACGAATCATTTATGAGTGCTTTAGGGAACATAAGCAGCTCAAAAGTTAATTTAGTTTCAAGCGATTATGTAATTGCAAATGAAGATGATTTTGTTATTGTAGGTTTAGATTTAAAAGATTGGAAAAATGAAGTTGTTGTCAAATTACTTTTTAAAAGGTCTTTCAATTTAAATTATACTAACACAAAAGAGATTCTTTTTATTGTAGTTCTTGTTTCCTTGATTAATATTTTTGTCTACGTTTATTGCACAAAAAGATGGGTTTATAATCCATTAAAGTTAATTAAAAGTATTCTTGAAACAGGAAATGCAAGCTCAATAAATAGTTTAAAAAGATCTGATGGTGAGTTTGGATATATTGGAGACCTATTTGAAGAAAACAGCAATCAACGGAAACAATTAGAAATTGCTAAACAAAAAGCAGAAGAAAGTGACACCTTAAAATCTTCTTTTTTGGCTAATTTATCACATGAAATTAGAACCCCCATGAATGCCATAATGGGATTCAGTGATTTGCTTCATGATACAAATATTGAAGAAGAAGAGAGATTAGAATATTTAAAAATTATAAAAAATAGTGGCGGAAGTCTAGTATCAATTATCGAAGACCTTATTGAAATGTCTAAAATTGATGCTAAGCAAATTATGCCTAATTATAAAGGATTAGATATAGAAAAGTGTATTACAGAGTTGTATGATTCCATCAAGGTTACCATTCCTAAAGACAAAGAAATTCAATTTTATATTCTTGAAAATCCGGATAAACTTCAAAATAATATTCTAACAGATGAAACAAAATTGAAACAGATTATAGTTAATTTAATTACTAATGCATTAAAATTTACAGATAGAGGTTTTGTCGCTTTTGGATATTCAATAAACAAAGAAAAAGAAGTTTTAGAATTTAAGATTGAAGATTCAGGAATGGGAATCAGCGAAAGTTATTTAAAAGTAATTTTTGATAGATTTAGAAGAATTGAGGGCGATGGATCGGTTGAATTATCTGGACTAGGATTGGGCTTGTCAATTACAAAAGCTTATGTAGAAATGTTGGGTGGAGAAATAAAGGTAAAATCCACAATTGGACAGGGTTCCGTTTTTTCATTTTCGATACCATTAAAATTTGATCGAACGGTAAAAGCTATAAAATCAAAAAAAGTAAAATCTTTTTACAGGAATTATGACAATGAAATTATTTTAGTTGCAGAAGATGATACCATTAATTTCTTGCTGTTGAGAAAAATTATTGAATCAAAAAATCATACTGTTCTTAGAGCTAAAAATGGACAAGAAGCAGTAGATATTTGCACAGAGAATCCAAATATTACTTTGGTGTTTATGGATATAAAAATGCCTATTTTGGATGGCTATCAAGCTTTCGAAAAAATAAAAGTAATAAAACCAGAACTTCCTGTTGTAGCCCAAACCGCTTATTCCTCATTTGAAGATAGAGAAAAAATGATGCAATTTGGTTTTACGGACTGTATCACAAAACCATTGGATAAAGAAAAAGTATTCGAGCTGCTGGATACTGTTTTTATGGGAATCAATAAATAAATTAATTGATTGTCCGCAATTACCCATAATTAAATAAAAGGCTTATATTTGATAAAAAAAGAGCGATGAATCTATTCAATTTTACAGCAAATTTTGGGAGTGAAGAGTCTTGTAG
>NZ_JASCRU010000030.1:0-40786 GCF_030010285.1 Flavobacterium sp. XS2P24 | reverse complement strand
ATTATACCTAAACGAGTTCGTTTACAAGCTTAACAGACGGTATTTTGAGGAAAAATTATTCGATAGGCTAGTAATAGCAAGTATTACAGGATTATGACTAAAAACGGACAATCAATATATTAATAATGTTTTTTTAGTAAAAAATAGGGATTAAACTATTTCTGGCGGAGGAGTGAAATTTTTTAAAGCAAACTCTTTGACTACAAATAAATCGAAAGAATTAATTCGGGCTTTATTGGAAGAGTAATATTCGAAACAATTAAAAAGTTCAATTGAATCCATGAACAGTACTTTTAGCTTACTCTCAAAATTGTTTTCTTCGGTGTTATTTTCGGCTAGTTCATAAAAATCATATTGCTTCTCATGAATAAGTATTGAAAGTTTATCACTTACCCAAATAAGGGAAAAAGTGAGGAATGCAAGTAAAACAGAAATTTTAAGTGCTAAACGAAACATGGTTTAAAAGTACTAAAAAAGGAATCTGTTCACAATTAAAATTTTCATAAAATTAGTGTTAATAATAGGGTGATTTAGTTTTTTATAACTTTTGATTTAGCCGCTTTTTCAATGTAGTCTAAATTGTGTTTCTAACGATGAAAATTTTATATTCATGTGTCTTTGTATAAAAAAATCAGCACATCAAGTCTCTATTCTTAAAATTTAATATTTATTTTTATATGTATTTTTTATGGGGGGGTTTGATTTTATTTTATGTAAAAACATCTGTAAAAAACGATTTTTAAAATTTATTTGTACTTTATAATTCAAAAAAATAGGGGTATGTGTTTAAAAACTGATTATTAAATTTTTAAAATTGATGCTTTAAAATACGGAATATCTATTATTTTTTGTTGATTTTTCGTTATTAATAATTCTTCTCAAAACAAGGCAAAAAAGTGCCAAATAGTAATTCAAGTGAAATAAAAGTTAATAAATTCGCTTCAGAAACAAGAAAATTTCACATTAAAAAAAGTGTATTTCAAAGCAGTTTTCTGGATTATAAGTACTAGAATTTTTTAAACCGTATAAACTAAGACCAAAATAATAACCAAACTAGATTACTAATTAAAACCAATTAAAGATGAAAAAAAACCTAGCTATTTTAGCATTAATGCTAACAACAAGTTTAACTTTCGCACAAGACGCTCCAGTTGCACCTTCAACTACTTTTGCAGGATCTGCTGATGCATATTATAAATATGATTTTTCTGGTGTAGACAACAGTTTGACCAGTTTTACAAATTCTCACAATTCATTTGAATTAGGGATGGCTTCCATCGAAGCATCTCATAAAATGGGGAAAGCATCTGTTTTTGTTGATTTGGGGTTTGGAAACAGAGCTGCTCAATTTACTTATAATGATGCCGCTTCAACTTTCATGATCAAACAATTGAATTTCACTTATGAATTTTCAGATAAATTTAAAGTTACTGCAGGTAGTTTTGGAACCCATGTAGGATATGAACTTCTAGATGCAGTAGATAATAAAAACTACAGTATGTCTTATGCATTTACTTATGGTCCATTCTTTAATACTGGGGTAAAAGCACAATATACTTCTGGAAAATTCAGCTTCATGGCTGGAGTTTCAAATCCAACAGATTTTAAAACAACAATTGAAGCAGGTTCAAGTCAAAAAACGTTCATAGGTCAATTAGGCTATGTTGGTGATACTGGAAGTGCGTATTTCAATGTTACTTCTGGAAGTAGTAATCCTTCTTCTGATGAGAACAAAACACAATTTGATTTTGTAGGTTCAAAGAAAGTGAGTGATTCATTCTCTTTAGGATTCAACGGTACTTATGCAATGACTAACAATGACTTTGATAGTACATTAGATGGTGAATGGTTTGCTTTAGTAGGATATGCAAATTTTGCATTGAAAGAATCATTAAGTTTAGCTTACAGATTAGAGTATTTGGATGCTAAAGATGCAACTGCTGGACTTGGTTCACTTGCTGGAACTAGTGTTGTAGGTAATACTTTATCACTAAACTATAAAGTAGGAAACTTGACTATTATTCCTGAATTCCGTGTTGACACAGCTTCAGAAGATATCTTTACAAACAGTGATGCTGCGCCAAAAGGTTTAACAGCTTATGCATTACTTGCAACAACATACTCATTCTAGTATTGAAATAATATTTTTTTTTTTAGCTGCCAAGATGCTTTTAAGTATTTTGGCAGCTTTTTTTTTGTTTAGATATTACAGTTGGATTTGTTATGCAGTCATAAAAACTTCAAGGGTTTATGTATTACTTGCAACAACTTGTTCATCTTGTATGGAGTTGTTATTATGCTTCCGGGTTTATGTTAGCCTGTTTGTTTAGCTTTTAAAAGTAAAAGAAGTCTACATTAGGATAAACTACGAGAAGAGTTTGAAAAAGTATTTAAATAAAAAACGGTTCTTTGAATGATTCAAAAAACCGTTTTTATAGGTGTTTGCATAATATAAACTATTTACTGTTTTTTGTAAATAGAATAAATGGTGTTTATTGTTTTTTCATCTAATACATCATTGACTTCTGTTTGAATATAATGTAGTTTAAAAGCAGTTATTGCTGCGGGTAAATTTTTTGTGTCATATCCTATAATTCGCAATCCTTGTTCTATATTGAAATTAATAGGAGCAGTTTCTAAAAACTCATCTGACCAAATACCAAAACCTTTGTCGGCTAATATTTTCCAAGGAAACAATTGGCTGGGATCTTTTTTTCTGGTTGGTGCAATATCTGCGTGACCAATAATGTTTTGAGCAGGAATATTGTAATCTTTTTTTAGCTTCGTCAAAAGCGCCAGTAAACTGTTGATTTGTAATTCAGAAAAAACTTCAGATCCATTATTGTCTAGTTCAATTCCTATTGATGTAGAATTAATATCTGTATTTTTTCCCCAAGTACCAGCACCTGCATGCCAGGCTCTTAAATAATCATTCAACATTTGAACCACTTTGCCGTCATCCGAAATTAGATAATGGGAACTCACTTGAGATTCTATTTTGGTGAATGTTTTTAGTGTTTGTTGTAATGAATCCTGTGCGGTATGATGAATAATAATGAAATTCGGCTTTCTTAAATTAAAATTTACGGTTCCTATCCATTCTGTATTGACACCGTTTTGCAAAGGAGTTGATCCCATTTTGAAAAGAGTATCCTTATAGGTGTGCAACTGTTTTGTGTATAGTGTGTCAATGTTTATTTCTACATGAGGAATAACAGGTAATGGCTGCGGATCTTTATTAGAAATAGTCTCTTTTAATGTTTTGAGTTTAGAGTCATAAATTTTTTCACTCTTTTTATAAGGATTTGTTGAGCAGGATGCAGCAATAACTGCCAAAATAAGGTAATAAAAAATTTTTCTCATGTAGGTTTTCATTTAGCAACAGACTAAAAATCGATTAATTAGATTTCTTTTTAGATTTCGATTTTTTAGGATTTTTAGCTTCTTCATTCATAGCTATATATTTCTCCTTTTGGTCTTTGTTTAATAATTCCATTATTTTTCTATCAGTAGTTTCTGAAAGAACTGTTATGTTTTTTATTTTTTCATCTTGGCTGACTTCTGCTTTTATAAGCATACCTTGAGTTTTTATGCTTTCGGTCAAAATATTTGAGATTGCAATTACCTGAAGTTCGTCCAGAACAAGTTCCGGTTGTATTCGCTTCATGATTTTTCCAACCGTTACTTCAACAGGAATTTCTTTTGGTTTGTCTTGAGTTCTGGATTGATCCATTGCACTGTTCATTCTACGATTACTTCCATAACCATTACCGTAACCGTTTCCATATCCGCCATTACCGTATTGCGCCGAAATTATATTTGTTGATAATAATACAAATGCGATGATTAATAGTGATTGAAATGATTTCATATTTAGTTTTTAAAATGGATTAAAATCGTCTTAAGAAAATTATGCTGGTTCTCCGTATAAATCAAATTCTGTTGCTTCAATAATTTTTATCATTACAAACTCACCCGTTTTTACATAATGTTTTGATGCGTCAATCAAGACTTCGTTATCTACATCGGGGCTGTCAAATTCAGTTCTTCCTACAAAATGTCCACCTTCTTTTCTGTCAATGATACATTTGAATGTTTGTCCTACTTTCTCTTGGTTTAAATCCCAGGAAATTTGCGATTGCAATTCCATGATTTCGTTTGCACGTTCTTGTTTTACGGTATCTGGAACATCATCTTCCAGTGCGTAAGCATGCGTATTTTCTTCGTGAGAATAAGCAAAACAACCCATTCTGTCAAACTTCATTTCTTGAACAAAATCTTTTAATATATTGAAATCCTCTTGTGTTTCTCCAGGATATCCTACAATCAAAGTAGTACGAATAGCCATTCCGGGAACTGCAGCGCGGAAATCTTTCAATAATTTTGTTGTTTTTGCTTGAGTTGTTCCACGACGCATTGATTTCAAGATAGAATCTGAAATGTGTTGCAACGGAATATCAATATAATTACAAATTTTAGGCTCGCGCTTCATGATTTCCAGAACATCCATTGGGAAACCGGTAGGGAAGGCGTAATGCAGACGAATCCACTCAATTCCTTCTACTTTTACTAATGCTTCCAATAATTCTCCCAGTGCTCTTTTTTTGTAAAGATCTAAACCGTAATACGTTAAATCCTGAGCAATCAATATCAATTCTTTTACGCCGTTTTTAGCTAATCCTTCCGCTTCTTTAACCAGTTTTTCAATAGTTTGTGAAACGTTTTTTCCTCGCATTAACGGAATCGCACAAAAACTGCACGGTCTGTCGCAACCTTCTGAAATTTTTAAATAGGCATAATTTTTTGGAGTCGTAGTCAATCGTTCCCCTAATAATTCATGCTTATAATCCGCTCCTAAAGCTTTCAATAATTGTGGTAATTCTGTAGTACCAAAAAACTGATCTACATTTGGTATCTCTTTTTCTAAATCGGGTCTGTAACGTTCAGATAAACATCCTGTAACGAATACTTTATCGACCAATCCTCTTTCTTTCTTGTCAGCATATTCCAAAATCATATTTACTGATTCTGCTTTAGCATTATCAATAAATCCACAAGTATTTATTACAATAATATTTCCCTCTTCAGCTTCCGGAGCTTCGTGCGTAACATCTTTTCCGCTTGCGCGAAGTTGTCCCATTAACACTTCACTGTCATACACATTTTTCGAACACCCAAGAGTGATTACGTTGATTTTATTCTTTTTTAACGACTTAGTTCTCATAACATTAGAATCCCGATAATTTGGGAATTTTGCAAAATTACAATTTTTATTTTTAGGACCATAAATCTTTGTGTTTTTTATGGAACTATTCCTGCTGTACGTTGCAAACGAAGTTCAGTGAACTCCAATAAAAATAAAAGTATAGTGAAGTAATCTCCCGAAAAAACGGGAGGATTTCTCCCGATGCTTCGGGACTATCAGGGCTAAAAAAAATCCGTTCCATGATAACGAAACGGATTTTAAATTTTATTTTTCAGATTGATTACAATTCAAATAATAATGTTACTGATACATTGTTGTTTATCGCCTCAATACTAGCACCATCAGTAAATCCTTGATTGAAAAATGCTTGTTGTGAGTTTCTTTTGGCGTATGAATAGGCCAAATCTACTTTGGTAGAACCAAAACTGTACCCTAAACCTGCTGAATATCCAGTTAAATCTCCTATTGTTACGGAGTTTTTGTAAGGACTTTGTTCGTAACGATATCCTGCTCTTAGACTCAAAGCATCAATTTTATATTCAGCACCTATTCGTAGTTCGCCTGTTGTATCTAAGATTGAATTCATATCGCTGTTTAAATCATTAAAATAAGGATCATTTTCAGGTTTGAATTTAGTATTACTATAATCCTTAATAGCGTAATCAACACTTATTAAACCAGATTTCCCAAAAACATAAGCAAAACTTCCTGTTAGTTTGCTTGGCGTTTGTAATTTATAAGGCTCGTAAATATTAACGATTTGTGGATTTACAACATCATTGGTGTCGTCAGCATTTGTTGCGCTGCTTACTGCAAATAGTCTTTGCGATAACTCATCATTTAATTTGTACCAGGTTGATGATTCGTAAGCCAGACCTAAACGAATTTCATCAGAAACCTTTGCGATTGCACCCAATTGAAAAGAGAATCCTGTTCCGTAAGTGTATAAGTCATTTTCAAAACTCAATCGAGTTACTGTATAATCCGATGTTAATGGGGCATTGTTCTCTTCGAAAAAAGTAGATGACTTGTGAAAGTCGGTAAAATGAGAGTTCAAATTCAGACCTATATACAGTTTGTCATTATATGATGTCGCTGCATTAAAAGATAATTTTCCGTTATATCCAGTGCTGTAAATAGAATTTTCTTGGTAATAATTACCTCCAGTTGGAACATTTGATATGTAAGGGGAATTATTATTAGTTTCGTCAACTGCATCAATAATAAAACCTTGGTAACCTAAAAATGCTTGTTGCGCTGCAAATCCATTTAAATTTGGATACTGGTTATTAGGGAGATTGCTTCCTAAAAACGAATATAAATCAGATATAGATTCTCCAGGATTTGTATTTACAAATTCTTGAGGTACGGGAGCTCCATTATTAGAATTGTTGGCATAACTTAAAAAATAATCGCCTATAGAATTGTTTGGGTTGGTTCCGGCAGAGAAAAAGCCATTGTCAAAATTTTTAATGTTTTCGTAATTAACGCCCAATGAAATCTTTTTCCAATTGCTGTTTGGGTTTTTGTTATTAAAAACAAAAACGGCACCCGCTTGATTCAAATCAAAGGAATTGTTTTTCTCGCTTGTTGTGCTGCCAAAATAATTGGATTTATTTTTTGTATCAAAATTACTTAAGGTAAGGGTCATTTGGTTGTTTGTAAACACTGCTGAACCTGCAGGATTTACATTTAGGGAGGATAAATCTCCACCAAGAGCTCCAAAAGCACCACCCATTGCTCTAAAACGAGCTGTTCCGTTCAGGTTGTCCTGTGCGTAATGCATGGCATCTGATATTTCTTGTGATTGTGCAACGCTTGCAGTGAAGCCTAAAGCTAATAAAAATATATATTTTTTCATTTTTAATTCGTAGGTTTTAATTTAATATCAAAATTGGAAGGTATAGAAAGAATTATTATCCTCTGCCACCTCTTCCGCCACCGCCAGATGATCTACCGCCGCCACCAGAATTTCCCGAACTATTTGAGCTAGGTGTGTATGATCTGGAATTGTCATCGTTTCTTGAACTTGGAGTATATGATCTTGCAGGAGAGTTGTTTTCACTACGTGTGCTACTTGTATTTGATCTTCTGCTAGGTGTACTGTTGGAATTGTTTTGATTTCTTGAAAATGTTGGACTTGTTCTATTGAATCCGTTTGTAGTACTTCTTCTGAATTCAGTATTCGTATTTCCTCTGTAATTTGAATTAGTTCTGCGACTAACGGTATTGCTCTGGTTTCTAGAGTAATTTGCGGAACTTCGGGTACTGTAATTTCTATTGCTACTTGTATTGGTGGTATAAGAAGAACCTCTTCTGCTTGCGTTGTAGGAATAGGCTCTATTGTTGTAGTAATTTGGATATCCCCAATTATTACCATACCAGTTATTCCAGCCCCAGTTGTTTCCATACCAACTATTCCAACCCCAATTATTTCCGTACCAATTGTTTCCGTACCAATTATTCCATCCAAAACCAACGTTCCATCCCCATCCATAACCAGTATTCCAACCCCAGTTATTTCCATACCAATTATTCATTCCCCATCCATTGTCATAAACGTTTATGCTTACAGTTTGAGAATTACTGCCCCATCCAGGATAGTTGTTATACTCTATACTGTCGTTTTCTATATTATAATCATTGTAATTGTCTACATCTGTAAAAATTTCTACAGGTTGGTTGTTGTTCTGCAAAGACCCAAAGTAGTCTTTGTATTGATTATTTGGAGCATTTTGCGTCTCTACTTCTACAGCTCTTCTTGGAGCGTTACCATATATTCCGTCAGAATCATAGTAAGAACTGTTTTGGTAGGAGCCACAGGATGTCAACAGGACGCTCAAAAATCCAACAAAGTAATATATTGTTGGGTTTCGGAAGGAAAGAGTACTAGTTTTCATATATATGGAGTTTTTATTGTTGCACATTACAAAAATAGTTAGTTTTGCTGAACTATTTACTTAAAATTATTAATGCAAAATTTGTGCCAAATTATTCAATATGAGTAAGAACTTAACTACAAGATCAGAAGATTATTCAAAATGGTATAACGAATTGGTTGTTAAAGCCGATTTAGCCGAAAATTCAGGAGTTAGAGGTTGTATGGTTATCAAACCATACGGATATGCAATATGGGAAAAAATGCAAGCTGAATTGGATCGAATGTTTAAAGAAACAGGTCATCAAAACGCCTATTTTCCACTATTTGTTCCCAAAAGCATGTTTGAGGCTGAAGAGAAAAATGCAGAAGGATTTGCAAAAGAATGTGCAATTGTGACTCATTATAGATTAAAAAACGATCCAGACAAACCGGGGAAACTTATGGTTGATCCTAATGCGAAATTAGAAGAGGAATTAATCGTTCGTCCTACAAGTGAGGCTATTATTTGGTCCACTTACAAAGGATGGGTTCAGTCTTACAGAGATTTACCTTTATTAATTAATCAATGGGCGAATGTAGTGCGTTGGGAAATGAGAACCAGGTTATTTTTGCGAACTGCAGAATTTTTATGGCAAGAAGGGCATACGGCTCATGCTACAAAAGCAGAAGCAGTTGAAGAATCAGAAAAAATGATGAATGTATATGCTGATTTTGCCGAGAATTTCATGGCAATTCCAGTTATAAAAGGGATGAAAACTGAAACCGAACGTTTTGCAGGAGCTGAAGAGACCTATTGTATCGAAGCTTTAATGCAGGATGGAAAAGCTTTGCAAGCTGGAACATCACACTTTTTAGGTCAGAATTTTGCCAAAGCCTTTGACGTTAAATTTGCAAATGCCGAAGGAAAACAAGAATATGTTTGGGGAACTTCATGGGGGGTTTCTACTCGTTTGATGGGTGCATTAGTAATGACACATTCAGATGATCAAGGATTGGTATTGCCTCCTAGTTTAGCACCTATTCAGGTAGTGATTGTTCCTATTTACAAAACAGACGAGCAATTGGCTGTTATAACTGCTGAAGTAAATGTTTTGATAGCAGCTTTACGAAAATTACATATCTCTGTGAAATTTGATGATAGAACGACTCAGAAACCTGGTTTTAAATTTGCTGAATGGGAATTAAAAGGAGTACCTGTTAGGATAGCAGTTGGTCCAAAAGATTTAGAAAATGGAACTTTCGAGGTGGCAAGAAGAGATACATTGACTAAAGAAGTAGTTTCTAAAGATGGAATTACAGCTTACATAGGTGATTTATTAGAGCAAATTCAAAAAGAATTGTTCGAAAAAGCATTAAATTACAGAAATACGCATATTACTGAAGTAAATAGTTTTGAAGAGTTTAAAGAGGTTTTAGATACTAAAGGAGGTTTTGTATCAGCACATTGGGATGGAACTGCAGCAACGGAAGAGAAGATTAAAGACTTGACTAAAGCTACTATCAGATGTATTCCTTTGGATAGAGTAGAAGAGGCGGGAAGCTGTGTTTTTACTGGGGAAAGCTCAGTAGGAAGGGTGTTGTTTGCAAAGGCGTATTAAAAAAAAATAATTTTTTTTGCATGGACTATTGTACGTTTCAAAAATAGTTGTATTTTTGCATCCGCATTAGAGAAGCAGGGCCCGTTCGTCTATCGGTTAGGACGCATGGTTTTCATCCATGTAAGAGCGGTTCGATTCCGCTACGGGCTACTATTTTTATTGCAGATTAAAGTTTTCCTGAACTTAGAGGGAAGTATGGCCCGTTCGTCTATCGGTTAGGACGCATGGTTTTCATCCATGTAAGAGCGGTTCGATTCCGCTACGGGCTACAATTTCAATATTTTAGATTGATAAAAACTTAGGGGATAATGGTCCGTTCGTCTAGGGGTTAGGACGCCAAGATTTCGTCTTGGTAACAGGGGTTCGATTCCCTTACGGACTACAAAAATTAGTAAAAGATAAAAAAATAATAAAATGGCAAATCATAAATCAGCTTTAAAGAGAATTAGAAGTAACGAAAAGAGAAGAGTATTAAACAGATACCAACATAAAACTACTCGTAACGCTATCAAAGCCTTGAGAATAGCTACTGATAAAACAGATGCTACTTCTAAATTATCAAGCGTGATATCTATGATTGATAAATTAGCTAAAAAGAATATCATTCATGATAATAAAGCTTCTAATTTAAAATCTAAATTAACTAAGCACGTTGCTAAATTGTAATTAATACAATTGTTAAGACATAAAAAAACTCTCATTTTATGAGAGTTTTTTTTATGTCTTATATTTTCCTATTCCATCTTGTTCTTTAAGTATTCAAGCATTGAGCGGGTAATTGGTTTAGATAGGAAGTCAATAACCATTGAGTATTGTTTTGCTTTTTCTAAGTCTTCGGGGTCTATAGTTGAGGAAAGGACGACAACTTTTATAGTATTAAATTCTGAAAATTCTGGCCTATTGAAATGGTCTAAAAATTCCCATCCACCCATTACAGGCATATTTAAATCTAAAAAAATTAATTGTGGTTGTTCGTCTGGTTTGTTTTTAGCGTATCTCATAGTGTTGAAGTAGCTTAGCGCTTCTTCGCCATTTTGAGCCGTTATTATTTCATTAGAAAATGATGATTTGATTATTACTTTTTTGCATAACATAAGTGTTATCGGGTCGTCATCAATACATAAAATTTGATCTAACATTATTCTTTATTTTTAAATGTTAATGTAAATGTAGTTCCTTTGTTTACCTCGCTTTCAATTTCAATTGTTCCTCCCATCGTTTCAACTTGTGATTTTACTAAATAGAGGCCAAGTCCTTTGCTGTCAGGGTAATTATGGAAACGTTGATAAAGTCCAAATACTTTATCTCTATTTCTTTCTAAATCGATGCCTATTCCGTTGTCTGTAAATATTAATACAACAGTATCGTTGATTTCACGGGTAGTAATAGTTATTTTAAGCTTTCTGTTTTCGGATTTGTATTTTATTGCATTTGTCAAAAGATTCAACAATATACTTTCTATATACGCTTTATTAATGTTTATAATAGAAACTTTTTCAAAATTAAGCTTTATGATTGGTTTATATAATTCGATTTGAAAATTAAGTTGGCTAAAAACATTTTCAAAGATTTCTTTTATTAAAACAACTTCTTTTTGAATCGAAGGATTGTCTTTAATGATAATAACTTTTACTAAATCATTGATAGTGTCATTTAATAAATGAGTGGATTTATTAAAACCATTCAAGATTTCTTTTAATTCTTGGTTTTCAACAGGAATGTCCTCTAGTAGATTTAGTAGACCAGTTAAGTTTGATAGTGGAGCTCTAAGGTTGTGGGAGGTTATATAAGAAAATTGCTTTAAGTCTTTATTGTTTTGGGTTAATTCTCTAATAAGCTGCTCTTTTTCCTTTTCTTGCTTCTTTTCATCGGTTATGTCTCTTTGAATGGAGATCCAGTGAGAAAGTTCATTTTCAGAATTGTAAATTGGTATCATAGAGAAGCGAACCCAATATTCTTCTCTGTTTTTGTTTAGGCTGATTGTTTCTATTAGGCATTCCTGTTTGTTTTTAATGGAGCTTAAAAGTTTTTCAAGTTCATTGATGTCGGAATTTGGACTGTTGAAAGGATCTGCCGATTTTCCTGAAATTTCTTCAAACT
Organism: Flavobacterium sp. XS2P24; assembly: GCF_030010285.1. Lineage (NCBI taxonomy): Bacteria > Pseudomonadati > Bacteroidota > Flavobacteriia > Flavobacteriales > Flavobacteriaceae > Flavobacterium > Flavobacterium sp. XS2P24. The sequence continues at coordinate 29,001 of NZ_JASCRU010000030.1, read as the reverse complement.
CATATCCTGACATAGCGGAGAAAGCGGGGTTAGCATAAATGACGTTAGGGATTTTTCCGTCAAAGGAGCTGGCTTCGGTAATGATAATTGAATCTTTTGACTGTGTAAATACGGTTTCCAGTAATTTTAGCCTTTGTTCTTCCTCTTTTTGTTTTGTGATATCTTGTATAGCTCCAATCATTCTAATGGCTTTTCCATTTTCATCTTTCAATAGAAAACCTCTGTCTAAAACGTATTTATAGGAGTTATTGGCACATTTAAAGCGGTATTGATCTTGCCAGTTTTCAGTTTTTTGTTCTATAAAGGAGTAGAGTCTGATGGACATTTTAATACTATCCTCAGGGTGAATTTTATCAAACCACCATTTTGAGCTATTTCCAACTTCATCTTCAGTATAACCAAAAACATTTTCAATTCCTTTATTCCAAGAAAAGCTGTCTTCTTGTATTTTCCAATCCCAGATAGTATCGCTGGTAGCTTTGGCTACAATGTCGTATTTTTCATTCGACTCCTTGATTTCGTCATTTGTATTCTTAAGTTTTTCAAAAATGGATATATTTCGGTTGTCGTTTTTTGATAAAATAAGTTTGAAAATTATTCCAGTCAAAAATATAAATAAAATGTCTTTGGTAAAATTGTAAAATTGATAGTTTGAATCAGAAATATATTGAGCTAATAATTTATGACTAACAATGGCTACAAACATTGAGATTAGAATGTAGATGATGATTACTTGATTGGTTTTGCTTTTCATTACTCAAATATAATTAATTATTGCTGAATTATTAAACAACATTTGTAACTTATTTTTCGAGTTTTTTTTAAAGGCCTAATTTTTGTGTCTAATGGGTTAAGAATATGTAAACTATTACATAAATATTTTTTATATCAAAATAAAGTGTACCTTTGCACCCATTAAAAATCACAGATGGAATCTATTAGAAACATTGCAATTATTGCCCACGTCGATCACGGTAAAACAACTTTGGTTGATAAAATTATGTATCACTGTCAGTTATTTCGTGATAACGAAAACACAGGTGACTTAATCCTTGATAACAACGACTTAGAGCGTGAAAGAGGTATTACCATTACTTCAAAGAATGTTTCTGTAGTATACAAAGGAACAAAAATCAACATTATTGACACTCCTGGTCACGCCGATTTTGGAGGAGAAGTAGAGCGTGTATTGAACATGGCTGATGGAGTTTGTCTACTTGTAGATGCTTTTGAAGGTCCAATGCCTCAAACTCGTTTTGTACTACAAAAAGCTATTGACTTAGGTCTTAAACCTTGCGTAGTAATCAATAAAGTTGATAAAGAAAACTGTACTCCTGAAGAAGTTCATGAAAAAGTTTTTGACTTAATGTTTGAATTAGGTGCTGAAGAGTGGCAATTGGATTTTCCAACTGTTTACGGTTCTGCTAAAAATAACTGGATGTCTGACCATTGGGAAAACGTAACTGATAATGTTGAAGCATTATTGGATATGGTTATTGAAAATGTACCAGCTCCTAAAGTTTCTGAAGGAACACCACAAATGTTGATTACATCATTAGATTTCTCAGCATTTACAGGTCGTATCGCTATTGGTCGTCTTGAAAGAGGTGTTTTGAATGAAGGTATGCCAATCTCATTAGTAAAAAGAGATGGTACTGTAATGAAATCTAGAATTAAAGAACTTCATACTTTTGAAGGACTTGGTCGTAAAAAAGTACAACAAGTAATTGCTGGAGATATTTGTGCAATTATTGGTGTTGAAGGATTTGAAATTGGAGATACTATCGCTGATTTTGAAAACCCAGAAGCGTTGAAAACAATTGATATTGACGAGCCTACGATGAGTATGTTGTTTACAATTAATGACTCTCCTTTCTTTGGTAAAGAGGGTAAGTTTGTAACTTCTCGTCATATTAGAGACCGTTTGACAAAAGAATTAGAGAAAAATTTAGCAATGAAATTGGGTGAAACTGATTCTGCTGATAAGTTTATGGTTTTTGGTCGTGGAGTACTTCACTTATCTGTTCTTATTGAAACAATGAGAAGAGAAGGATATGAATTACAAATCGGTCAACCACAGGTTATCATCAAAGAAATTGATGGTAAAAAATGTGAACCAATTGAAGAGTTAACAATCGACTTACCTGAGAATCTTTCTGGAAGAGCAGTGGAATTTGTTACTTTGCGTAAAGGAGAAATGCTTTCTATGGAAACTAAAGGGGAGCGTATGATTATCAAATTTAATATTCCATCTCGTGGAATTATTGGATTGCGTAACCAATTGTTGACTGCTACTGCTGGTGAGGCTATTATGGCACATCGTTTTATTGGGTATGAGCCTTTCAAAGGAGAAATTGCTGGACGTAACAAAGGTTCATTAATCTCTATGGAAAAAGGAAAAGCTATTCCTTATTCTATTGATAAATTGCAAGATCGTGGTAAATTTTTCGTTGAGCCAAATGCTGAAATCTATGAAGGTCAGGTTATTGGTGAAAACTCTCGTGGCGATGACATGTGTGTAAACGTAACTAAAGAGAAAAAACAATCTAACGTTCGTTCTTCTGGGAATGATGAAAAAGCTAGAATTATCCCTCCGATTATTTTCTCTCTTGAAGAAGCATTAGAATACATTCAAAAAGATGAATATGTAGAGGTTACACCAAAATCTATTCGTTTGAGAAAAATATATTTGACAGAAACTGATAGAAAAAGATTTAAAATCTAATTTTATCTTTATAAGATTGAAAAAGTCATTCATTTATTTGAATGGCTTTTTTTATGTTTGTTTAGTAACTTCTTCTGTCGAATTTATTATTAGAAATGTGATTAAAAAAGTAGTTAAGGTAATAAATGAAATTCTTATTATCTTTTCAAACTAAAATGTCCCTTCGCTTCTCTTCCATCATCTAATTTTATGGAGTACCAATAATCGTCTGAAGATAAAGGCAAACCTAAAAAGGTACCATCCCAACCTTGACTAGAAGCAAGAATTTGTTTTAATAGTTTACCGTAACGATCAAAAATATAAATGATTGAATTTTCATTGAAATTTTCATTTACTCCTTTTACATTCCAATAGTCATTGTAACCATCTCCATTTGGTGTGAAAAATTTTGGAACACCAATTACTGCAATTGTTTGGCTTACAGTTCCACAACCATTTTTATCATTAATGTATATTTCATGAATTCCGGCAGTTACATTATCAAAGAAATTAGAATCTTGAAAAGGTCCAGATGGAGCGTCCAGACTGTATTCATATTGTCCTTGTCCGGTTACATTTATTGTAACTGAGTTTACATCTGATAAATCAATAATTGAAATACTTGTTATTACTGCTATATCAGAGGCCGTCACTTTTATTGTTCGGATTCTACTACAACCGGCTAGTGAACTAACTTCTACGGTATAATTACCTTCTGAGTTTACATTCAATGTTGCTCCAGTCTCATTCGTTAAAACCACATTGTCTTTTGTCCAAACATACGTATAGTCAGTACTGGAAGTGCCATCTTGAATTCCGGAATCTAATCTCACAAAGAAAGTAGGAAGGTTAGAGCATACTAATTCATTTTCTTCAAAATCAGCGTTTGTATCAATATTAGGTTTTGGATTTACTGTTAAAGTTACTCTTGGACTCAAACCATAACACGCATTGTCTGATGTGCTTTCCACACGAACCCAAATTTTTTGTTCGTTTGGATATCCGGTATTTCTATAATTTGATGTATTTGTTATTTCATCATTCTCTGACAAGGCATCGGCTTCATTTTTATAAAATTTTATTGAATAAGAAGAACTCGATGAAGGAAGAATATCTAAAATATCAGTGGTTACACTACTAAAATCGAAAGTTGCAATTCCATCAGTATCGTCATTAGTAGCTCCTAAGTCATCACAAGTAGAAAAAGTACGACTGAATGAAGCTGGAATTTGAGTAGTAGAAACTATTAAGTTAATTTGAACTATACTACTACATTCATTAGTGTTTTTTACTCTTGCCCAAATTGGCATGCCACCTGATATTGTATTTGTAAAAGCTAAAGGATTAGATATTAATTTTCCTGTATCAGCTGTTTCAGCTCCCGAAAGCGAAGTATAATAGGTAAAATTCTCGGAAGTATAATTAGTCGATATCTCATTGTTTTTTACCGTTAAATTAAAATCAGAGAAACCATCTGTATCGTCATCACATTGAACTATTGTGACTGTATTGACAACAGGTAAAGTATAAATTGTCAAAGTAGTTTCGGAAGAAATCAAACCACATGAATTTCCAATTTTATCCAATTTCACTCTGTATTTATAACCATTCATTGCGTTAGTCACTTTTATCAGTGTTAAGGTTTGTGCTGTTGCATTCTGATAAGTAGCATTATTTATAATATTATTCCAAGTTATTCCGTCAGTTGACAACTGCCATTGATAGGTATTTCCACCATTGTCAAGAACTGTAATTGTTGTGTTTTCTAGCTCACAAGTTGGTTTTGCCTGAGGTTGAGATGTGATTTCTATTGGTGCCGCAATTACATAATTGTTATTTGGAGTTGTATAACCCACACCGCTCATAACTATTCCTTTAGCGTTAACAGTAACGGGATTGTTCCCTAATATTCCATCATTGTCAGGGTCATTAAAACCTGCCTCGATAACATCAAAACAAACATCATTATCACTATCCAAATCGATGTAATTAAAAGTTCCATCTGAATCGGTGTCAGTAACGGTATAATTTAGTTTGCCACTATCCGGACTCGTTTCAAGTCCGTCAAATAAACCATTTGCACCAAAAACAGCAGCTGGACCATCTATAATTCCATCGTTATTAAGATCAATTGCAGTACTGCCAGATTCAATTAAGTCAAAAATCCCATCGTTATCACTGTCTAAGTCCAATAAATCATAAACAACAGGAAAAGTATTGAAAATATCATTGTCTGTATTAATTCGTGTTAGTCCGGGTTCAAAAGCATTGTCAAGACCATCTTTATTGGAATCAATTCCAGAAAAGATTTTAAAGCCTTTTCCTTGTGCTTCAATAGTGTCAGGAATTCCATCATTATCACTGTCTATGTCTAATAAATCTGGAATTGTATCAGAATCAGAATCAAAAGTTTCTGTACGGTTTATCATGAAAATAGCTTTATTAACAGCTGTTTCGGATAGATTATTATGAGTTAATTTCACTGAATTAGTGAGATAAGATGAAAACTGAAAACTCCCCAAACCAGGTGTTAATGGTGTTGTACTATTTAATCGAAATCTTATTTCGAAGGAAGAAAATTCAGTTACGCCACTTTCAAAAATCCCATCATAATTAGTATCTACAAGCAATTGATTTTGCGGATTAGTCAAAGTAATGGTTTTATCTGCCTGCACTTGTAAAATAAAATCACCATCTGCGTTTATATATTCTGTAATAGCGGTAGTTTGCGTAGGACTGTCTTGTGCTATATAGCTAATGTTGATAGTCTCATTTTTTGTGAGATTCAGATTGTAAGTAACATTATTTGTTATACCAGCAGGAACTTCTGAAACAAATCCGTAAAATGGTTTTCCCGTAATGGTTCCGCTTCCCGTAATTGTAGCAGTATAATCAGAACTTGAGGTAGTATTTGACTGGTTTAACAGCGAAATATTGGCTTCAAGATTGTTTAGGATACCATCATTATCTAAGTCGATATCAATATTATTATTAGTTCCATCATTATCTGAATCTAATGGGCAGTCGCTGACCGGAATCTTGTCAGAGAAAATAGGAACTGTAGTCGGGCAACCCACAATACTTCCTTTTACCTGATAATAACCAGGTTGAGTAGGGGTGTATGAATTTAAATTTGCACCCATAATTGGATTGTCATTAAAATACCACTGAAAAGTATCGTATGATGATAAAGTACTAATTTTTAAAACAACATTTGGGATACATGCTGAATTAGAGACTGTAATTTTATCAGTTACTATTTCTGGTTTCGTATCAAAACCTGAATAATAACCGCCATAAGTAGCCGCGCCATTTGTTCCAAAGTAAGAAACATAAACTTGCCTAGTAGATTTTACAGCAATATTCCCAGTTTGATTAAAAACGGTATACCTCACATAATTTGTATTTCCTGTTACAGCTACAGGAGGGCTTGAGATAGCAATGTTGTTTATGGTTACAGTTGCACCTGCTTCGGTTACAATATTTAATCCACCATTATAAAGTGTATTTCCTATCGATTCAATAGAAGGGATATTATCAACAATGCTTGGCGTAGCACAATTTAAGGGCGGTACAAAAAATAAATTTTGATTTGCTGATGAAAAATCTCCACCAATACTCTGATAAGCAGATGCGTTTTCAGAGGTTAAGACGTGTAAATTGCCATCTATAAATTGGCTTCCGTCAATAACGGTATATTGTCCTTTATTAATAGTGGCAAAAGCTATCGCTGATCCATTAACGAAAACTTTGGTATTGTCAACATTAGCAATTAATAAAACTCGCTCTAATTCATCAGTTCCAAGTCCTTTTACAAATATATATTCTGTACCGGTTTTTTCGGTTGGAACAATTTGGTCAAAACCTACATCTCTGCCAATGGGATTTCCTTGAGTATTAACAATAGTACTGTTACTACCTCCAAAAGAACCCGAATTGACAACTACAGGTTTATCAGATTCTACTAAGGCACCAATCATAGTTGAACTGTTAGAAACTGTATTATTGTAATTTTCCAAAGCCAAAACATAACTTTCATTTTTGCCTAAAGTGACAGTTATGGGTCCAGTAATAATAGTTCCGTTTGATAGTACAGATCCTATTGGAATGTTTGAAATAGTTACTTTAGTATTATTCTCGGTTGATAGTATTGAAGCAAAATTTAATACACTTTGATCGTAAACCGGATTTAACATAGCTCCTAATCTAAATTCTTTACCCAAGGCGCTATTTCCTTTTGAAACGAGTCCACCAGCATGATTATAGGAATTGTTCTGAGAACTAAAACCGGCATTAACCCTCACACTTACATAAATTAAATCTTCGGCCTCAACTATATATCCTTTGTTAGTTACAATTCCAATATTAGTTTTTGGAGTGAACAACTGTGTGTTTTGTCCTTGACCAATAGAATAGATATACGGAGTAGTATTTTTGACTACACCAGTAATTATGCTACCTCCGTTTTCTATAATTTTAAAATTAACATCGGAAGTGCTTGGTGTTGATATATATAAATAATGATCACCTGCTAAATTTGTTGCACAAGTCAATGGCGGTATATAGTGTGTTTTGCTAAACTGCGAAAAACAACTTATGGAAAAAAGGGTAATGAGTAATAGTAATATTTTTTTCATTTGCTAAAAATAGCAAAATTTAGATTATCTTTTTAATGAAAAATGACCTTTTATTATTTTGCCGTTTTCTAAATTCAAATGAAACCAATAATCATCTGTGGGTAATGCAAATCCATTAAAAGTACCATTCCATCCCATATCTGAAGAGACTAATTGTTTTAATAATTTTCCGTAACGGTCAAAAATAAATAAAGTTGATTGGGGTAAATTATCCAGATTTTTAATTTGCCAAATATCATTATAACCATCATTGTTAGGCGTAAAATAACGTGGGTAATCTAAAACATATGCCACAAACGGAATTGATAAACCACAGCCATTTTTATCTCTGGCATAAACTAAATATTCTCCGGGTGCAACTCCGTTAAACATTGGACTATTCTGAAAATAAGATCCATCTATAGAAAATTCATAATCTCCAATTCCAGTATATTCAATTGATATTGAATTTTCATTTCTTTCAAAATCATTCACTGTTGCTCCGATAATTGTAGCAATTCCCGAAACAGCTACATCATATTTTTTTGTTTTTTGGCAACCATCAAAACTCGTAACGGTTACTGAATAATCGCCCGGAGTATTAACTGTTATGGTGTTTGAAGTCGCTCCAGTATTCCACAAATAGCTTGAAAACCCAGAATTTACGGTTAGGTTAATCGAGCTAGTCTCGCACAAAACAAAAGTTTCATCTTGAAAATTTGGAGGGTCAAAGGTGTTTACTACAAGTGTAATGGGAGTAATTGCATGACAGTCAGGACCATTTACGATTCGGGCATAAATAATTTGTTGGGTTTCCACAGTGTTTTTAAAAATATTTGATAACTGATTTTGTTGGGCTATGGCATCCGTTGGGTTTAAATAATACTCTACAATTAAGCCGGCTGGTAAACCCATAACTACTTGTGGCGTTACTTGAGTGTTTAAATCAAATTGTGATAAACCATCATTTGTACCATCAGTGTCACAAGTTGAAATTGGATTTTGAACTGCAATAGCGTTATTGGAAATAATCAGCCTTACCTCGGCATAATTTGCGCATTTAAATGAATTGCTCACTCTTGCAAATACAGACTGGTTAACTAATTTGTTGCTATATGTTGTGGGATTAGCAATTGGATTAATTTGTCCTTGAGCATCGACCAAAGTCTCATAATAAACAACAGGACTTAAATTGCTATTATTGTTTTTTACAATGGCATCGACTTTAGTTAAGTTAAAAATAGATATTCCGTCATTATCAATGTCGCATTGCGAAAGCGAGGTGTCATTCAAATCAATTTCTGAAGTAAATTCAAATTTTATGTCTTCGGTAGCAATACAGCTGGGTGTCAATAGTACTTCAACTCTATAAATACCGGGACTTGTAACGGTATAAGTAGGAGAAGTATCTGTCAATTCAACATTGTCTTTAAACCATTTATAAGTATAGCCAGATGGTAAATTAGGGTTTATAATATAGCTTTCGCCAAAACAAATAGGATTGTTTGTCGCTAATAATCGGTCTGGTCCCAAATCAATTTTTGGTAAAAAACTACCTGCTTCAAGAAAAACTGCTGAGTCATAATCCTCATTTTCATCATCAGCAATTACTAGTTTTATATGGTATGTTTTTCCTGCTACAACATTTGTTTGCGCTGTTAATACCTTAGTTTGCCCACTGTAATTTATAGGACTGGAGAGATTGTTAAATCCGTTAAAGTAAGTTTCGTTTATTGATGGACAACCAGGTCTAACGTTTCCTTGAGTATCAGTAATTGGATTTATTAAGGGGTGAACATTTACGGATGAAACAGGAGTTGTAGTATTGGGTAGCACGGCTAAATTTTGATAAGTGCTTGTGCCAATTTCTTTGATTAAAAAGGCAAATCCATCAGAATACTCACAAGGAAAATAAGATTGATACTCATTAGATGCAAAGATGTAATTAAAACTTATAAAATTAGTTAATGGAACGAAATCAAATTCTAAAATTGTGGCATTTATTGTATTTGTTATTCCTAATGCTTGCTCTAAATCCGAATCACCTAACCACGATTTATTTCCTCCTCCTCGAGTGGAAACATAAGGCCCTTCAGAATTCTTGCTACTCCAAGTACTCAAAAGAACGCCTTGTGTAAAAGGAAAACTACTTGCTCCGGAATTAAAATACCCGTAGCTGTTTTGACTGCCGAAAAATGTATCTCCTTTTACATTAATATTAGAAACATTGGCGCAAGAACTATTAACTAAAATATTTTCAACAAGTTGTTGCGCTGTAAAAGAGTCATTTACTGAAATAGATTGTGCGGTTGCATCACATACAGCGCAACTAATAAAAATATAAAATAATATTATTTTTACACATTTCATCATGTGTAAAGATACTACAAATCTCTATTTTTTAATAATCGATGGGAAAGGAAAATAAAAATCGCAGTCCAAAATAATACAATAATAATAGACGATATACTCACATCGTATTCTTTAATATTATCCAAACCAATTTGTGTCCCCAGATTTTTTACGACTGATAATCTGCTAAAAGGTTCTACTATTAAATTCGACATGGATTGCAAAGGCAAAAACTGAGTAATTGATGCTGCCGTTGTACTATTTGGGAATACTTTAAAAGTCAAAACGCCATTGATAATTCCTTCTATGATATTCCAAAGCAAAAGAAATCCGAGTGCAAAAGCAGAACGTTTTACCAATATTCCTAAAAATAAACAGAATGAGAAAAAACCAACCAGTTTGACAAAATAAGCCAAGAGGTATTCTAAATCAGAGAAAACGATACTAAATTCAGTGTAGGAAGAATAGCTAAGCCCTAAAATGAGTGACATTATAAAAACAAAAATAGTGGATACTGTAGCAAACAAAACTACCGTTAGAAATTTAGATTGAATAAATTCTTTTTTACTCATTCCATCAATTAAGTTTTGTTTTAGTGTTCCATAACTATACTCATTTGCCATCATGGAGACAATTACTATCGCTAAAAATAATTTTAATATGGCCGCGATATAGGTGTTGAAATGCCATATAAAAGGGAAATTAAAGATTCCCATTTCAGCAAGGTGAAATTTAAAAATACCAAGATCAAATTTTATGGAAGCTATTAAAGCTATGAAAGTTAAGAGAATAAAATAAGCCAATGTTAAAACACGACTGGCTTTGTTTTTCCAAATTTTTTGTAATTCTATTGAGAGTAATCTTTTCATTTTAGATTATTAGATTGTTAGACTATTGGATTTTTAGAATTTATTTGTATTGAAATTCTAATTGAAATTGTTATTGATTTTTAGTCAGTTCTAAAAATTGTTCCTCTAAGCTGTTTTTACGTTTTACCAAATGATTTAGTACGATATTTTTTTCAAAAAGAAATCGATTCAATTCCTTAGCTTCCAAATCATTTTTTAAATAAACTAAAACTTTCCCTTCCTCATTTACTACATTTTTAATTGCAGGATGAGTTATAACCGCTAGGATTAAATTTTCAGTATCATCAGCTTGTAATTCAAAAAAGCCTTCATTTGCTGACATACCATCCACTAAACCAGTGTATAGGATTTCGCCTTTTCTTAAAACCAAAACATGGGTACATACTTTTTCTACTTCGTCCAATAAATGAGAAGCGAGTAAAATAGTAGTTCCTTTTGAGGCAATTTGTTTGATGATATCTCTTATCTGATGAATCCCTTGAGGATCTAAGCCGTTTGTAGGTTCATCAAGAATTAAAATTTCAGGATCGTTCAGTAAGGCAGAAGCGATGGCTAACCGCTGTTTCATTCCCAAAGAAAAAGTACTGAATTTACTGTTTTGTCGATCAACTAAACCTACTAATTCAAGTTTTTCATTGACTTTTGCAAAGTTGATTCCTTTAATTTTACAAACCAGTTCTAAGTTTTCCTTAGCAGTCATGTAAGGATAGAAATTTGGTCTTTCTATAATGGCACCTACTTTTTTTAGAGCCTCATGCGTTTCCATTGAACCGCCAAACCAGCTGTATTCTCCGGACGTTTTGTTAACTACATTTAAAACTATGCCTAAAGTTGTTGATTTTCCGCTCCCGTTAGGACCTAGAATTCCGTATACATTGCCTTTATGTATGTCGAAAGAAACGTTTTTTAAGGCTTGAAGTGAGCCATAACGTTTGTTGAGATTTTTGATAGAAAGTATAGTTTCCAATGGGTTCATCTTTTTGATTTAATAATAGGACGAACAAGATAGGAAATTGTTACCGCTAAACTTAAATTAGTTTATTTTAGAAATTAGTTTGCACAGCATATCTAATTTGTTTGCAGTGATAGGTTTCATGATATAATCTTTTATCACATCATATTTTTTTGCCATTTCTATATCAGCAGGGTCGATTGACGAGGTCATGATAAAAATTGAAATTTCTTTTTTTATAGGTAAATGAATAAATTCATCCAAAAACTGCCATCCATCCATCACCGGCATATTTAAATCAAGTAAAATAGCATCAGGTAGAATTTCACTATCATCCCAATTTTCTTTTAATTTATCAATGGCAAATTGAGCATTATTAAAGGAATGGATTTCTTCGCAAAACTTACTTTTAGAGATGAGAATACTCATCAATTTCACGGTTAGTTTGTCATCATCGATAATGTATGTTAATTTATTTTTCATTTAAATAAATTTTAAAATTAGAGCCATGACCTACTTCGCTTTCAACTTCAATTTTTCCATCCATAGCTTCGAGTTGGTTTTTGGTTATAAATAATCCAATTCCTTTTGCATCTTCGTTGCCGTGAAAGGTTTTATACATTCCAAAAAGTTTATGCTTATTCTTTTTCAAATCCAAACCTAAGCCATTGTCTCTAAAGTTGATAACGGTATAGTCATCTATGATTTTGTAACCAATTTCTAAAGTAGCCTTCCGTTCGGGAGATTTATATTTAATGGCATTTGTAAATAAATTTAGCAAAATACTATCTAAGTAAGCTGGAATTGCATTAACAATCAAATTTTCTGGAATTGTATGCGTAATCGTTATTTGACTATCCTTTATGGCTAAACTCAAAGCCATTCTTGTTTTTTCAATTTCACTCTTTAACTGAATCTTAGTCTTTTCAATATTTGTTTTTTGTTGAATGGTAATAATTTCATTCAAATATTCAATTGATTCTGATAGTTTTTCAGTTCCTTCTTTGAATAAATCAAAATAGGAAAGCTTCTCATCAATATCATCAGTATTTTCAATTACATCAACTACCATTGATAAATTACTCGTGTGGGAGCGTATGTTGTGGGAAACAATATGGGTAAAATTATATAATTTATTGTTTTGACTACTGGTTACATCCAATAATCGTTTAAGTTCAAACTCTTTTTCAATTCGTTGGGTTACGTTTCGACCAACACCAACAAAATTAACGAAATTGTTATTACTGTCAAATACGGTAGTTATATTTAATTCAAACCAATACTTCTCTTTATTTTTATTATAATTTAGTATTGTGATTTTGATACTTTCTTTGTTTTTAATTGCTTTTCTCATTAATGATGAAGCGCTTAAATCAGTTTCAGGACCTTTGGATAAATAACCTGGTTTTTTGCCTATTATTTCCTCCATATTCAAACCGGTAAGATCTAAATAGGCTTGATTTGCCCAAACTGCTTCTCCTTTTTCATTTGCAATTACAATGGTATCTGTAGTTTCTGAAGCCGCAAGCGATAGCAAACTCAATTTAGCTTCAACGTTCTTTCGTTCGCTAATGTCTCTAATGAAACAAACTAAATACTTTATGTTGTCGACTTGAAATATTTTTCCGGAAGCTATTTCAACAGGAATTGTTTCTCCTAATTTTGTTTTGATATACGTTTCATTGACGGTATATTCATTTCGGGTTAGATTATATTTCAAGAATAACCGAAGCTCTGTCCTTAACTCAACCGGAAATAATTTTGAATTATGTAAACCTTTCAATTCAGAATTATTGTATCCTGTAAGTTCTGATGATCGGGGATTACAGTCAGTGATTACCCCATTTGACGTGTCAATAATAAAAATTGCATCATTCGCGCTGGAAAAAATCGAAGAAAATTTTTCTACATTTAACTGTAGTTCATTGATTAGATTCTGCTCATTTGTGATGTCTTGAAATGTACCCAATAAATTCATGGGTTTTCCGTCAATAATTTCTACTTGACAAATACATTCAATATACTTGATGTTGTTTTTAGCTGTGGTAATCTGAAATTTATCATCAAATGAAATTCCTTCATTGATTGCTCTTTCGATAAGTACTTTAATTCGATCTCTATTTTCGCCTTCTGTATAAAAACTTATGCCGTTTCCATTTACAGGTTCAAAATCTTCAGGAACTTCAAGTATACATTTCGTAACAGCATCCCAATATACTTCATTGGTTTGCAGATTCATTTTCCATATTCCAATTTTAGCTGATTGTGCAGCCTTGAAATAGAGTTCAAGCTTATCTATCATTAGTAGGGTTTAAATATTTTAATAGTCTTGGGGACAACCAAATATAAAATTTAAATCTTGGAGCTAGCTATTTTTAACATAAAAAACAGCTTCCTTGTAATTTTTTTTTACTAAATAATAGTAATGTGCTTGTTTTTAGTGCTTTAGGTTTGTATGCTAAATTTCAATAAAAATATAAAAAGTCAGTTTTTATCTAATAATTAAGTAGTTGCGATTTATTTTTGAATTTTTACTCTTTTTTAGGTCTTATCAGATAAAAATATTTTGGTTTTAAAACAGAAAATCAAAATGGTATTCGAAATCCTTTTTCATTTCTGATTACTAAGTAGTTTGAAAACACATATTTAAAAAGGAATACCCTTCAACGGCTTAATTTATTGTAATTTTGTAATAAATTATTTTTCAAATGAGTAGTGAGCCAGTAATGCTTTTTAAAAAACCATCGTATCCCATAAATAAATCACTTTTGGAATACTTGGAGCGTTTTGACCGTTTATCAAAAGTTTCTATTTTTTACGATGACTTATTGCGTTTTTCAGGATCTGTGAACGTTTATGATAAAAACGAGGAGGATACTTTATGGATTCGAGTGTACTATAATGAATTTGAAAGACAAGAAATTGATTTGAATCTAAAAAAAATCTATTCCTTGCTCCATTCTGATGGTAATTTGGGGATTATTAAATTTTTGAATGTGGATTCAATTGACTACTGCACTTTTGGAAACTCGAAGCCATTTCGTATAAAAGTCCGAAATATTCTGAATGACAATTACACTCATTTTTATGTCAAGAAAGCAGATGCTTCCCGTATTTACGGACTTGAATTAGAGCATATTTTATCTCCGGATAAAATAAATTTTTTAGTGTACAACGACACTTTAATAGAGGAGCATATCATGGGAATTCCTGGAGATGTTTTTATAAAAACACTTTTGGCATATTGTACCGAAACTGAAAAATCACAAATTGCAAAAGAGTTTGTAAAATTCAACGAGCGTTGTATGATACGATTATTGGGAGATATGCGCTCCTATAATTATGTAATTGTTCCTACACACGATTTTGACCACGTAGTTTATAAAATACGTGCCATCGATTTTGACCAGCAGTGTTATGAAGGGAATTTTAAAGTCTACCGACCTCAATTTTTCAAAGAAAATTATCCAATGGTAAAATTAGTTAAGGACAAACTTCAAAACAGTTCAATCGAGCAATACAAAGATGAAGAAAGAGCGGTTCTTGCCAAAAGAATTCATTCTGCCGAGAATCGTATCAAAAGATTATTGCAAATTATGGGAAATGATGTTATTGCTCCAGAGGAACATTTGAAGCAATTGCAGTTAGAATTGTACCGTTACACGAATGATTTGAATTTTAAAAAAGCAAAATCTATGGGTAATATCATGAGTGCTGCTTTTGAATTTATTACGAGAAACTTTAAAAACACAAATTTATTTAAAACGGAATTTTAGTCTTTTTATAAATTTATAATTTACATGAATTCAACTATGAGAAACTATATTTTCATCTTATCTGTTTTTACTTTTCTGTCTTGTCAACAAGATTCAGGTGCTTTGACAACAGTTTATTCGCTGCCTAAAAAGCTAAAAGAAGTTTCGGGAATTACTTATTTGACATCAAGTAATTTGCTTTGGTCACTTGAAGACAGCGGCAATGCGAATGAAATTTATGGACTGAATTTTAAAAACGGCAAAATTGAAAAAACGATAACCATCGAAAACACAGAGAATATCGATTGGGAAGATATTACAAAAGACAAAGACGGAAATCTATATATTGGAGATTTTGGAAACAATGACAATGAAAGAAAGGATTTGAGTATTTATAAAATCGATAAAAATTCTTTAGCTACTGAAAGTGCAATTCCGGCTTACAAAGTTTCATTTGCGTATCCGGAACAAAAAGATTTTCCTCCTAAAAAAACAGAAATGTTCTATGATGTAGAAGGTTTTTTTGAGTTTAAAAATAATTTCTATCTCTTCACCAAAAATCGAAGCAAAGGTTTTGACGGAACCGCTTTTTTATACAAAATCCCCAATACGGCAGGTTTTCATCAGGCGGTTTTAATGGGGGAATTCAAAACCTGTGACAACTACAATCATTGTGCAATTACAGCTGCAACGATAAGTCCAGATGAGTCCAAAGTTGCTGTTTTGACCCATGATAAAGTTTTTTTATTCGAAAGTTTCGAAGGTGATAATTTTCTGAAGGGAACAAAAACTATCCTAGAATTAGACCATTTTTCTCAAAAAGAAGCAGCTTCTTTTATTGATAATGACAGACTTTTTATTGCCGATGAAAGATCTAAAAGCATAGGAGGGAATGTTTATGAGGTAAGTGTCAAAAAACTAAAACCCAAATCCTAAACCAAAAGCAATTCGGGCTTCCTCATTGGCAGTTTTAAAATAGGTGATTCTGGCTGTAACTACATTCAGACCGTTGAGCCATAATCCACCTCCAAAAGATTGATGCCATTTATCTGAATCTTCGCCTTTTTGCCAAACTCTTCCATAATCAAAACCACCCAGAATTCCGTAAGTCATAGGCAAAACGCTTCTTCTGATTTTTCCTAAATTCCATCGGATATCACTGCTTTGATAGAAGGATTGATTGCCTAAAAAGCGTTCGTTTCTAAAGCCTCTTAAGTCATAATCACCTCCCAAAACCGCAGCTTGATAAAATTCGAAATTGTTATTTAGCAACATTTTCCCTTTCAAAATAGTCGCCAAAACTACTTTGCCATTGGCATCAATTTTATGGTTGAAATTCAGTTTACTTTCTAATGAAGGAAAATTTCTTTTTGCATCATTCAAATTCATTTTCCATGTTCCAGCTATAGAAAATCCCATTCCGATAGAAGGAAATGAAGGGATGTCATAATTTTCGAAACTGTATTTAAGTGTTGCTCCTGCAAATTGTTGACTGTCAAAAATAGCAGGATTTACGATTCCGGGAATGTTTATAAATCGATTATTGGTTTCCTCCACGCTGATTTGCTCAAAGGAAGTTTGGAAATGGATTGTACTTCCATATTTACCCACTTTTTTGATTGATGGCAGAACTTTCAGCATTCGGATGCGCACGCGGTTGTAATCCATTCCGAAAGTTTCATCATTGTTTACGGTTTCATTTCCAGTGCCAAAATAATTAATTGTAAAATTTGGACTCGTGAATTGGCTTCCCAAATCTAAATCCCATTTGCCAATTGATTTTGGGAAATGTGCATTGTAAACCAGTTCATATCCATCTGTGGCAAAAAAGTAATTTGCTTTCAAAATGTGTTTTTGCGTGTATGGATTTTGATTGAATTTATTGATGGTGTAGTTGGTGATAAAACCTATTTTGACACCATCATCAGGATTAAAACCAATATTTGGTAATCCTGAAAAAGCATTGTATTTGGGCTTTTCATAATCATAAAGACTGGCTTCATAATCATCTGACAAAAGAACTCTGGTTTTTGAATCTAAAGCGTAGGTATTCGTTTTTGATTTAAAATCATGAATTTTTACCTTTTTTCCATTTTCTACAGTATAGGAATCTTCGTTTTGTCCTCCAATTAATCGAATATTTATGTCTGATTTAGCGTTTCCTTTTACTTCAAAAATATCATCATCATCCAATCCATAAATCCAAATATTTTTTGTGTTTGCAGCAACAAAATCTTTTGTGTACAGCAATTCATCTCCTTCATTTTTTAAACGATACACTTCAATATCAATCTTATTTTTTGCAGTCTGGCGAATTATAAATTTGTCTTTTTTATCGGTACCAACAATTAAAACTGTTTTTTGCAGCACTCTATAATAGTCAGATGCATAGCGCTGTAATTCTGTTTTTCGTATTTTTAATTTACGTTTTATGTCTGCTATAGTTTCGTCCTGAACTTCTCTTGGCAAATTATCAAAGGCATTTTCTATAGCACTATCCGTAAGGTTTTCCTGTATGTATTTGGCTTGTTGTAACCAATCGTTTTCATTGGCAGTTTTTAGAAAAGCAAGATCCAATGGATAAGGTTCACGATTTAGCCATTTTACATTTTTAATTTTTTCATTAAAGGTTTGCATGTGGCGCAATGACGGCATATTCATCAAAAGAGTAAGCAATGCTCCATCATATTTTGTAAATGCCTGATCACGATCTCTAGGAATGGGTTTATAAATTATTTTTTTGCCCACTTTATATTCTCCCCAACGCCATTGATCTTCATGTCTGTCCCAATCTCCAATGAGCATATCAAATAATCGTGCTTTAATATATTCCTCTTCATCAATGACATATTTTTCATCTTTATGAAGGTTCTTCAATACATCTTCTGTACTGATTATTGCTGTAAGGTTCCCAAAGCTTTTTACGTCTATTTGACTGTCAGTAGGACGCTCTTCCACCATATACAATTCATCACCAAAATTTGCATTGAAATCTTTTAAAGCTTTATGTTTAGGAATATAATACAAAACAGGATTTGAATGTGCGACACCAATTTTTTCGGCTAAATTCCCAACAGCAAAAGGCAGGTAAGGATGTGAAGTGGTATAGAAATCAAGTAAAAAATTCTCGGCATACGTATCTTCAAATTCATTTTCGATAAATTGGTCTTTAAATGCTACCGATTGCAGAAAACGAGAAGCGCTTTTTTTCAAGGCGCGCATTACATATTCTTTTCCGTTTTTGTCAACAATTTGCAAAGATCTTGATTGATGTCCGCCACCGGCACGTTTTGGTTTTAAACCACCAAAAAGAGTGTCAATCGTTGTTGTTTTTACTTCTATTGGTAAGCTGTAATACTTTCGATAATGCTTTCCGAAAAGGAATCTATAAAATGCATTTTTATCTGTTTGTTTTTCTGAATAGATGGTAGCAGAGGTAGTTTTAGCAAATGAAGTAGGAAAATTTTTGGTGCTGAAATCATCTTTTTTAGCCACTATAAATTGTTCGAAAATCAGTTTTTCTTTGTTGTTTTCCTTCCCGTAAAAAGAAACTTTTGCAGCTCCATTTTCATAAATGCTTAATGCGGCATACCCATTTCCACCATAAGAAAAATCATTTGGATAAACGGCTTTTGCAGCCTCTGATTTTGATCCGGCACCACTTATAATTTGTTTGATATTGTCTTTTTCAATGTATTGTAAATTATGGTCGTGACCAGAAACTACAATAACATTATCCTGACTCTGCAATAGTGTTTTTATGCGTTTTATGAAAACAGTATAGTCTTTGTTTTGAATGTCTTGCGGGCTTATTCCAGATGTTTTTCGGACAAAGTTGATAACGGAACCTAACACAGGAAGCGGAATTTTTTGTTCTAATGGGAATAGTTGTTTTTCCAATGAAAACTGGCCACCGTGTGTTCCATTACTCATTAGTGGATGATGTAACGCCAGAATTATTGTTTTCTCCTGATTTTTATTCAGAATATCTTCTAACTCATTAAAAAAAGCTTCTCTTGATTTTATAGTGCAATCATCGTTTATAGTGGGGCTGTTATCCCAGTCTTCCAGAAACCATTGACTGTCGATAGTAATCAAAGTTAGGTTTTTATTGATTTCTACATCATCAATCCCACAGCCTTTTCTGGGCAAAAATGATTTTTTATCGTTTAAATATTCCGTTACAAATTTTGCTTGGCGTTCCAGACCTTTTATTCCGCTGTACCAATCGTGATTTCCGGGAATAAAAATAGTTTTACCCTTAAAGTCTTTAGATAATTGAAGTTGATTTTTTAATTTGGTTTCAGCAATAATTCGCTCATTTGTATGATCCGTATTGGGTAATCCTTTTGGATAAATATTATCGCCAAGAAATAAAAGAGTTGTATTATTGTTTGCTTTTTTTAATCGATCTTCCAGTAAACCCATTGTTTGTTGTGCTTTTTCTTCATTGGCATTTCCTGCATCACCAATTAAATAAAAAGTATGTGCAATTTTTGAGCTATCTGTTCCGTTTTGTAGTACCGGATTTTTGATTTTTTTACCAAATTGTGCGTGATGTGTTGCACACGATTGAAAAATGAATCCCGAAGCAAATAATATAAAAACTGCTTTATTTGAAGTTATAAAACGATTATCCGAAAACAATTTCATATTTTAGTAGTGTAAAAATTCCTGTATGAACCTTATTGAACAAGTAGAAAATTTTGTTAGTAAATTACTCAAAGATAAACTTTCTCATTCATATACTTACCATAATTTTAATCACACCCGTGATGTAGTTAATGCTGTTGTTACACTTGCTGATAGTGAAGGTATAACTACTTATGATAAAGAGGTTTTAGTTGTTGCCGCTTGGTTTCATGACACAGGATATATAACGGGTTGCAGTAATCATGAAGATTCAAGCATTGTAATAGCTTCTGATTTTTTAACAAAAAACGGAAAATCTGCGGACTATATTGAGAAAGTGGCAGGATTAATCAAAGCCACCGAAAAGGAGTATGTTCCCAAAACCCTTTTTGAAAGAATAATAAAAGATGCCGATTATTTCCATATTTTGAGTGATGATTATATTTTTAGCTGTGAAGGGTTAAGAAACGAATGGAGAAATATAGAAGGAAAATCTTTTACTGATAAAGATTGGGCTGTAGAGAACTTCAATTTTTTAGCTAATATTCATCGGTTTTATACGGATTATGCCATTGAAAATTGGCAACCTTTAAAGGAGAAAAACATAAAACGTCTTCAGAAAAAAATAAAAAAAATGAACTTGAAAACGAATAACGAACCAGATAAAGAATATAAAAAAAGAGAAAAAGAAGAAAAACCGGAACGAGCGGTTGATACTTTATTTAGGGTAACATTGAATAATCATACCAGTTTAAGCGGAATTGCTGACAGTAAAGCCAATATTTTACTCTCTGTAAATGCTATTATTATTTCGATAGCGCTTTCTACGTTGATTCCAAAATTAGACAGTCCAAAAAATGTTCATCTGATGGTTCCTACTTTCATCATGCTGATTTCCAGTGTTATTACTATTATTTTCGCCATACTTTCCACACGACCAAAAGTGACGAAAGGAGTTTTTACACGACAAGATATTGAAAATAAAAAAGTGAATTTACTATTCTTTGGAAACTTCTATAAAATGCCTTTGGATGAATACCAATGGGCTATGAACGAAATGATGAAAGATAGGGAATACCTTTATAACTCCATGATTAAGGATTTATATTTTCTGGGATTAGTTCTCGAGAAAAAATACCGTTTATTAAGAGTTGCCTATAATTTTTTCATGATAGGAATTATAATCTCGGTAATTGCTTTTGTAATTGCGTTTAAAATGGTTGGTACTTAATTCAATTCATCCAGTAAATCTTGGTAAGAAAAGTTTTTGGGCGTTTGTTCTTTAATATCATTAATCACTTTTACCCTGATTGCTCTTAGACCCGAAACGCCTTGTAATTCTTCCACTTCAAATTGTTCGATGGTTGGTTCCAATACTTTTTTAAATTGTAGAAATTTGATATAATTCAAATATTCTGTTTCCTCATTATTATGGGAATAGACAATTGTAATTTTTTCTTTTTCGGTAATTCTCTCTTTGCTTCCTTTGATATTGGCTTTGTCAATACGTTTTTTTACTACTTCGTAACGGGCATTGTAGGTACCGTCAACATCAAAACGTTTTTCATCCATTCTAAATCGGATAGAAATAGCAGAACTAAACACTAAAATCAACGAAGTTACATCAAGTTCATAAGGCAAAGTAGATTTGAGTTGATGGTGTTCCAGCTCCATTTCGCACAAGGTTTGCAATTGCCATAATCTCAAATTATGAAGATACATACTATCAAAATCTTTGCTTGGCGTAATTGATGAACCTATATAAAGATTGTGTTCCACACCATCGGTTTTGAAACGCTCATAATAATGCGGAAAAATATTTTGTGCTTCAACTTGTTTTTTATCCAGAATAGAAGCTAATTTTTTATTGACAATAGACATGGCATTGTCAAATTTCTTTCTCGAATGGTAAAACATGCCTGTTTTTTCATCTAGACTTTCAAAGTAATTTTGCTCCAGCGTTTCACCTAGCGCATTAGTTTTTGTATTCCTTAAAATAGGATGAATTTCTTTTTCTATGTAAAGTTGAATTTGTTGTTCAGTATCCGCTTTTAAAGGGAATTCCAGTTGATTGTAAAATGATTGCAATTCAAATTTTCGTTGTTCCAATAAAACCAAATTAGTATTTGAATTTTGATTTTCAAAGATTTTTATAAGAGCACCCAGTTGATTTTTTAAATCTTCTTTTACCGTTTCATTTCTATGATTAGATGAACCTTTAATGTCTATTTGACCATACAAAGGGTATACTTCCTTAAACACGATTTCCTTGAAAATATAGTCTTTATTTGGATTATTAGTCTGAAAATATTTAAGCGCTTCTCTTCTGAATTTCCAATAAACACTTGGGTGTATGGCTGTATATTCTCTTTGAATGATAGCTTCTATTTGGTGTTGCATATCATTTTTGTAACGCTCTAATGTGTCTACCACGTATGGTAAAATCAAATCCAGATTGTTTACATTAATGCTGTTAAGTTCTCTTGGTTTTCCCGAAACTAATTCTATGATGCCCAAAAGTTTACCGTTTTTTATCACCGGAGCAAGAATACAGCTTTGAATATTGAGTTTTAAAAAATGTTCTCCCAGTTTTTCATTTTCTGATGTTTTGGCAAATTTTTCAACATTTGAAATTACAAACGGTTTATTTTGTTCCAAAATATTTTCCAATGAGCAACCAAAAAGTGCATTTTTACAATCGACTTCTTGCATGTCGTGTAGAATAAAACTGTCTATTTTTTTATCATCATAGGGAGGCTTAACAAACTTTTCATCTTCTTCATTGTAAATGATAAAACCAACTTTCAAATCTGAAACTTTAAAAATAGAACGAAAAATAGTTTCAAAATCATTACTACTATCCGTCTGATGTTTTTCTGATTTTAAAAGACTGCTTTTCAAATTTGAGATTGCACTTTCAATAGATGCATCAAATAGTGATACGATACCAAAGCCTTCTAAAATCCAGCTTTCAGAAGGGAATTTTTCTTTCCACAAATCGATATTATCATAATTGTCCATCAATAAATCAATATCTTCAGCAGATAATGTTATCGATTTATCAGTAGGGATGATTTCCATAAAATCAGCATTATATAAAATTCTATAATGCTTCATGATGCCATTTGCATCTGGGATATCGTAAAATAAAGGTCTGTTGAAATCAAAATGTTGATTATAAAAGGTATTCAAAATCAAAATGCAATTCATAATGTAGAATTGATTTTGATCAAAATCCCTGATTGTCATATCAAATGTTCTTCCGGCATTTTGAAGTATTTTTTTGAATCTTTCGGAGTAATTGAACGTAAAGTTCTGAAAAGGAATGGTAGCCGCTTTAATTTCGTTTTGAGTCAGCGCGGTAGGGAAAAGATCAGCTAATAAATAGTTTATCAGAGTTTCGTTTTCAGGAATTAAATTCAAATCCTCGATTCCTGTTTTGAATTCAGGGAAAGGTTCTATTTCTTTCAATAAAGCTTTGGCATAATTTGAGCGGTAATCGACATTAGTGACTGCGATTTTCTCTAAAGCTTCAATGAGTTTATGGAACGAAATTAGAGTTTTGAACGGGCTTTCTTTAAACAAATGATAATCCATCTGAAGTTTATTTAGAATACAAAATTACTAATAAACGAAATTGGATTGACAAATTTCCGGTTCTTTTTTCTAAAGAATTACTTTGATTTTAATTTAGAAAATCAAATGTTTTGTGTTACAAAATGTGAGTGTGTTTTTTTGAAATTATCTAATAGAAATGCTATTGTATCTAAGCAGTTTTTTTTGATTGTTTTTCTGTCTCAATATCAGTATTGATTTTATTAATAGAAGAATTAGCATGGTTTTGTTTTTTTGTAACGTTAGACATAATTGAATCTTTATTCTTGTAAGTATATTTTTTTCAAGAATAAAAAGTAATAATTGGTTGTTTTGGTAATCAAATGAATTGTAATAAATTTTGGGATTAATTTTAGACTGAATGAATTCTTTTATTGTAGAAACCTATGAGGGTTTCATTTATTTCTTTTAGTTCAGGTGTAAGAAACGTTTTTCGACCTTTCTCATCGTTAGTTAATTCGAGTTCACAAACAGTGCATTTAAATTCTTTGAAATGATTTGTGACATTTCGGGTTGTAATTATTTTATGACCAAATAGCGAGCACAGAATTTTTTTACTGAGAAATTTTTCTTTGATTTCGGTTGTACTCATACTATTTGGTTATTTAGATTTGGGGATTAAAGGGGATTAAACTTAATTAATAATCGATTAAATATCAAATAAAATCGATGAAATACACTTTAAGTTAATAAAAACAATAAAATTCTTATAAAAAATGAATTTTAAAAAAAAAAAATCCTCAACTACTTAAGTAGTTGAGGATTAAAAATTTAGAAGTAAAAATTATAAACTAGCTTTTTTCTTCTTTATTGAAATAAACTAAGTAGTAATACATTTGTTTTTCTTCGTCCCAGCCTTTTTCTACAAATTTCTCAGCACTTTCAGGATTGATGAAGTCCATTTTAATTTGGATGTGTGTATCCAAATTAATCACGTTCTTGATTGATTTTCTGGCATCAGAAACTGCTGCATTTGCAATAGGAAATGACGTAACATCTTCAATACTGTATTTTTCTCCTTTGTCTACTTTATAGTTTTTAAACTCAGGAATTAAGTCTGGATTGTCTAAAACTTCGTTTAAGAAATTTGTTTCCTCGAACTGATCATTTTTTGCAAAATAGTTTACAGAACGGTTCATGAACATCACTTCTTCTTTCTTGTCCTCAGCAGGGAAAACAACATCTTTAGCAAAGTTCTGACAGAATTTCAAATACTTTTTAGTGATAAAGTTTTCATCTTCAAAGGCATCAACGGATAAGAAATGCTCTAACCAATATCTGGCATCATAGCGGTTGCTGTCTACCGTCAAGATTTTATAACCTTCTTCTTTCTTATAATTGAAGATTAAACACCCTTTATCTAATTTATTCAAACTCACACCTTGTTGCAAAATCATTTCTAAGTGAGTTTCTTTCTCTTCAAATTGTAAAAAGTCAGCTTGAATCTCACTTTTGAAAATTCCAATCGCATCCACGACATTATTATCAATGCTTACGTTGGTTAAATAGGTAACATATACTTCACCATTCTTGATGTGAGGATGATTAGATTGCTCAAATAAATGTTTTGTGATTTTTTGAGAAACTTCATGAATCGTATTTGGATTCTCAAAAATTTCTGTTGCAAATTTGAACATGTCATTGTAATCCAAATCAATTTCATGGGCAAACTGAAAATAGTTCTCTTCTTTTTCTCTAAATGGTTTAAAGAAAAATTCTTTCATCAATGGCACTATCTCATCATTCAGATTAAAAGGTTGCTCTGATAAAAAAATCGCTTCATTTCTACTTTTATTACCAACTCTGTGAATTGATAAATTTTCGATGTGTGTATTATATAAATTGATCATATTTTTATTTTTTTAGATAAAAGAACCAAGATGAAAGACAGCAAAAAGGTCTTTTATCTTGGCTCTTGATTCTTAATTGTATAATGCTTTAATTCCAGTTTTCCTCAAATCCAAAATCTTCAAAACTATCGTCTCCTTCAAACATATCCAAATCATCGTCGTCTAATCCGTCTTCAAATTCATCATTGTAGTCATCGGCATTATCTGATTCAAAGTTTTTTTCCATCGCTTCATCTGGCATTTCACCATGAGAAAAAATAGTTTCCGGATAGGTATTTCCAGCCAGTTGATCTTCTATTGCAGCCAGTTCTACAAGGAATGTCCACATATTGATGAAATCATAAACATAGATGATTTTAGTATTTTCCTTATCTAAAATATCTGACAATTGGTAATCGCTCATGATTTTTTGCTCCCCTGGAATATCACCGGTATCAAAAAGTGAAATTTCATCTTCTTGATTCCAAGTTTCATCGCAAGTATAAAACGAAGCCACTTCCATTCCGTCAAATCCGAAGGAATTGAAAATTGCATTGTGCAAATCTTCTAAAGTATCGTCTTCAAGTATTGCAATGTCTCTAAAAACATCTTCTTCCGCGTCTAGAATCACTCTAAATTTATAAACCATAATCTTTGTTTTTATTGAAAGCTCAAAGGTAAAATTTAATTTTTAGATTTAGATTTTAGATTTTCGATTTGTTGATAAGATTTTTGTGTATGACTTTCAAAGGAAATAAGTGATTGATTGTCATTTATTCTATGAGTATTTAGATTTTTGTATAAAATAAATGTGCTAATTGTGCTTTGTTTTGGGTGTATGTTAAGAGATACTTTTTTTAATCTTACCAACGAGTTTTTTTCTAATGATATTGTACTTCTTATGATTTGGATAAGATCTGTCTGGCGTCATATTGTTGAAAATTAGAGCGACAACCAATAGAATTAGTACGCCAGTCAAAACCGGATAAAGTACATACCAATAGCCAAGATTTTTAATTTTTGGTGTGCCAATGATGGCAATCAAAGCAGTAGCACCACCCGGAGGATGAAGCGTTTTTGTCATTTGCATTAAAACGATAGATAACGAAACGGCCAGTGGAGCAGCTATCCATAAAATATCAGGTATCAATTTAGCGACAGTAACGCCTACAAGTGCAGAAACAATATGTCCGCCCACCAGATTTCGCGGTTGTGCCAATGGACTTTGGATAATTCCATAAACCAGTACGCTTGAAGCTCCAAAAGACCCAATTAAATAGACTACATCTACATGCAATAAAGTTTTAGATTGCATGTAAGCGATTAATCCGATGCCGATAAATGAACCCAGAAAAGCCCAAAAATGTTCCTTAAAATCAATTAAAGTTTCTTTGTAAAGAATGTATTTGGTTTTGCGATAACTCCTTTTTATTTTTTGAACAGGCATAGGTAATTATTTTACTAAACTTGGGGAATAGGAGTAAACAGTGAACGGATAAATCATTTTAGCCGTATATTTTGAAATCAAACAAACCACTAGAATTGGAAGAAACAACGTATAATCATTGGTTAATCCGCAAACCAGAAATAGTGCTGTGAAAGGTGCATGAATACTGGCACTCAAAACGGCTGCCATTCCTATTATGATGAAGTTTAGCGGTATTACATTTGCATTAAAATATCTGTTTAAAACTAAAGCAACTAAAAGTCCTAAAAAAGCACCAATAAACAAGCTTGGAGCAAAAACGCCACCATCTCCTCCTGAGGCTAGCGTAACTGAAGTAACAATGGGTTTCAAAACTAAAATTCCAATGAAAGTTAGTACTAATGAAAGTGAAAGTACTATTCCATTTGGATTGATAAAAATAGTTTTAATAGCATGATGTCCTTCGCCATAAAGCTGAGGGAATACAAAAAGGGAAATACTTAAAATCACAGACCCGAAGATAATTTTGAAATAGGGTACTTTTATTTTCGAAAATTGTTCTTTAAAAAATAACACACAACGGGTTAAATAAACAGAATTTATTCCTGCAATAATTCCCAATAGTATAAAGTAGGGAATAGCTCTTAAATGCCAAGTAGTTATGTGCACTGCAAACAATGGTTTTTCGTCCAGCAAATAAATGAGTCCAAAAGCGATTGAAACAGCTATCAGGTTTGTTAGTACAAACGCTCGAGTTACTTTTTTTGAAATCACTTCAAGAGAAAATAAAATTCCGGCTATTGGGCTGCTGAATAATGCCGTAATTCCGGCCGCAACTCCCGCACAGATTAACTCGGTTTTGTATTGTCGGAATACATTTTGTTTCCTTTGTGCAACAGAACCAATAGTAGCCGAAGCGACAACTGTTGAAACTTCTATTCCTGTAGAGCCACCAAAAACCACGGTCAATAAACCGTTAATGAAATGGGAAGGAATTTTATAGCTTGGTAAATTCTTCGAATTGGAATTAGTGCTTTCAAAAACTTCTTTTATGCCTTTGTTTTCCTTTTTCTTAAATAAATACTCCCTAAGAAAATAAATAATTGACAATCCAAAAACGGGGAAAACAACAAAAAATATTGGATTTACAATCGTTTGGTGAAAAAAGATTTCTTCATAATATTCAGTTGTGTTTTTTAAAATAACACCCAAAAAAGCAGAAAGAAAACCAATTAAAATGGATACAACAACAAGTTTTTGAAGTTTAATGAATTGATAGTTCTTTTTAATTTGTGCGGTATTGTTCATTTGAAAAAGTAATGTGTCTGAGTATTACAAAATTAAAGAAACAAAATCAGATTTGAATTGAAAAAAGGATTGGACTATTTTCTTTTGCGATTAATACATTGTTTTTACTTTTTCATAAACAAAAATGACTTATTTTTCATAAAACTCTATCGGTAAATCATCTGGATCTGCAATAAAGAAAAAGCGTTTTTTAGTGTGTTCATCAACACGGATTTCTTCTGAACTTATATTGTTATTGACTAAAAAATCGCGGGTTAATTGAATGTCATCCACTTCAAAGGCTAAATGGCGTAATCCTGCCGCTTCAGGTTTTGAAGGGCGTTGCGGAGGATTTGGAAACGAAAAAATCTCAATGATGTAATTTCCGTTTAAAGCCAAATCCAGTTTATACGATTGTCTTTCTGCGCGATAAATTTCTTGAACAATTGTTAGTCCTAAAATATTTGTGTAGAACGTTTTTGATTTCTGATAATCAGAACAAATAATGGCGATGTGGTGAACTTTATTAAGTTGTAGCATGTTATTTTAAATAAGTCATTATTGGAAGATTTGCATTGGCATCTTGGGTCAAAGCATCAGCATGAAGTTGATGTATCAGCGCTTTGGTTTCATCAATATCATTTATTCGAAAAAGAAAAAACACTTCGTCTTCATCATCGGCATTTTGCCAAAGATGCTCCAGAAACATATTATTTTCGGCATGAAAGATTTTGTCTTTTTCTAAAATCTCGCTAATGACCGCAATAGGAACATTTTTAAGTTTTGCTAATAAATGTGGCATTTTTATTGAATTGATGAGGTGTAAAAGGAAGAAAGCCTAATCAGTTGATAGACTGCACCCAAAAGTTTAGACAAATTTATAATTAATTTTGATAATAATGAGCTCGATATTGTATCGGGCTCATTTTGTTTAAATTAGACTTGATTCTATCGTTATTGTAAT